>DASRRN010000367.1:0-6768 GCA_035695685.1 Acidobacteriaceae bacterium
GGTGCGGGCTTCGGTGGTGGAAAGGGTACGAACGGCATGGGTAGGACAAGTAGCCCTGGGGTCCTTCGACTCCGCGCACCGAGCGCTGTGTCATGCGATGAATCTGTGAGGCGCTTCGCTCAGGATGACGATTTTGTGGGCGTTTTGAAGAAAAAGATCCCGTAGGTTAGCGCTTATGGGCCTTCAGCCCACCCAAAGTGATGAAAAACGCCCTCTGTCCAGCAACCACCCTCCTGGAAGCCCCGCCCTCCCCTTTGTCATCTCGACCGAAGCGAAGCGGAGCGGAGAGATCTGCGGTTTCTTTTCCGACACTCACCCCCTCTTCAGCCCCCCGCGGTACGTTTTTCGCCAACGGTTAAGACGAAGTACCTTGTGACACCGATGAAAGCCGCCGTGAGGTTTCGAAAAAACCCCCGCTAGCCATCATGGCTGCATCCGCATTCTGGCTCCGAATGCTCGCCGGCCACAAAGCGCCCTCCCGGATCGACGAAACCAGCGGCACCATACCTATCGTGGTGCCGCACCCAGTCACCCAGGTTGTAATGAGGACCATTTTCGTTGCGGCCCTTCGGAGTCAGGTCAAGATACATATAGGTGGTGTCCACCATTTCGTCTCCGCGTCCATAAGTTGAATAGGTGTGAAAAATCTCGCCCTCCGCATTCTTGAAAAACACGCTCAGGCCAGACAATTCCTCACTGACAAAGTCCCGAAGGTCGTAATTGTAGGTAACCCTTCCCGTCTCGATTTCCTCGTTCTTGAACGACACCTGATAGTCATAGTTAAAGTCGCTGCCATAGGACGAAACCCAGCGGAACCTCCAGCCCATGCGTTTTTTGAAAGCCTCGATCTCGGCCAGCGGGGCACGAGAAACGGTGACTAACGACACATCGTGATGCTCCAGGTGGACCAGGGCGCCATCCACATGGTCAGACCGGAAGGAGCAGCCCACACAGCCCTCCTTCCACCCTGGACCAAGCATGAAATGGGACACGATCAGCTGGCTCCTGCCCTCAAAGAGGTCAGCCAGGTTCTGCTCTCCACGAGGGCCTTCGAAGGTATAGTGTTTCTCAACCTTGATCCAGGGCAGCTCACGACGTTGGCGATCGATCTCGTCCCGTTGTCGCGTTAACTGTTTTTCCTTGATTAACAATTCCTTGCGCGCAGCGAGCCATTCATCGCGCGAGACAACTTTCGGTCGATCAATCCGGCTGGTGATCATTACGAGTGCTCTCCTTTGCTTGGGATTATTCGAGGTTTCTTCCCGGCTTCCCGATGCGCTCAACGCTTCGCGCCAGGAAGGCTTTTACCGCGCCGGCCGAAGTTGCGCTCGCCACTGCCACGGCTATTACCCAGATGCATGTAGGACACATCAAACTCCTCCTGTTCGATTTATTTGCTGGCGACTAATTCCTTGACCGGGCGAACTTCGATACCGCCGAGTCGAATAACGGGAATCTGGGAGGCTAACTGAATCGCCTCATTCAGATCCTGAGCTTCGATAAGGATGAAGCCGCCGATCTGTTCGTTGGTTTCGGCAAAGGGCCCGTCCGTAACCGAGACTTTGCCGTTGCGAAGCCGTACGGTGGTGGCCGCGCTGACCGGTTCCAGCGCCTGGGCTGCTATGAAGTGGCCACGATCGCGAAGCGTTTGGTCGTACGCCAGACTTTCGTCGGTTAAGGCTTGCGACGCGCTCTCTGACATCGCGTCCAGGTCCTTCTCGTCAAAGAAGACCATGCACAGATATTTCATTCTTCCCTCCTGAACCGGTGTGACTGCTCTGTTCACCGGATAGTCGTTCAGGAGGGCGCAATATGGACAATCCATTTTGAGATTTCTGGATTTTTTTCACCACCACCCCTCAGAAGCGGCCGAAACTTCTCCTACTCAGCACGCATGATGGCGGTAGGATCAGACCGGACAGCGCGAAGGGCAGGGAACAAGGTCCCCATCAAGGTGGTGATGAGGCACAGCGCCGCTGCAGCCGAGAAAGTGACGGCATCGGCCGGCCGCACGCCTGCCAGCAGGCTTTGCATGAATCTCGCTGCGATGTAAGCAAGGGCCAGCCCGGGCACCAGGCCGGCCACGGCCAGCCACGCGCCTTGGACCAATACCATTTTGAAGATATCCCCCTGCCCGGCGCCCAAAGCCAGGCGGATGCCAAACTCCTGCTGGCGCATCGAGACTGTGAACGCCAGCAGCCCGTAGATGCCTAAGCCGGCTAGCACAATGGCCACCCCGGTAAAGACCACCAGTACCCGCATCTGGATAGTCCGCGATTCCGTTTCTCCGGCCATTACCTCGTCCATCGTTCTTACGTCGGAGATGGGCTGCTCCGGATCCGACACGTGAAGGATCTGCCGGATCGCGGGCAACAGCTGTTCCGGTGGTTGCGACGAGTGGATCACCAGGTCTTTCGGCGCGTAATAAGTGAACCCGTCATCCGCATCCTGTTGGGAGCCCAGATAGACCTGGGGCTCACTGGTTCTTTCCAGGCCCCGCGCACGGATGTCCCCAACCACCCCGATAACCTCATGATCGTGAAAGCCAAACTTGAAATGTCGTCCGATCGGCTGCTCATTCGGCCAATATCGCCGCACGAACGATTCGCTGACCACGGCAACCCATGGCCGGTCCACGGTATCGCTTTCGCTCACCCCACGTCCCAGCTTGATGGGAATGCCCAGGGCTGAAAATAAACCGGGAGTCACAAAACGCAGGCTGGCGGAAGTGCCCGCCGTGCGAATCTGGCTGCGGCCATTCACTTCGACTGGCCAGATGCCGCCGCCCCAGGTCATGGGAAGAGCCGTGATGTACCCGGCGTCCGTCACTCCAGGCAGTCTGCGAACATCCGTCAGCACCTTGCTGTAGAACTGCTCCCGCATGCTGGTCTTGTTGTATTTAGGGAAGGGCAACTCGGTGCGCAACGAAAGGATGCCGCTGGTTCTGAACCCCGGGTTCACCGATTGCACCCGCCACAACGCGCGAATCAAAAGTCCTGAGGAAACCAGCAGCACCACGGAGGCCACCACTTCCGCAATCACCAGCGCAGATCGTGCACCCTGACGGCCCGCTCCTCCCGTGCGTACTCCCACGCGTAGTCCGCTGAAACCCGCTCCCCTGCACGTCTGCAACGCCGGGGCGACCCCGAACCCAATCACCGTAAGCAGCGTAAGACCAAGGGCAAATAGCAGCATCTGCACGTCCACGGGAGGAACCTGCTGTATCGGAAGCGCGTTGGGTACCAGTCGTGAAAGCAGTGGCAATGCTGCGATGGCCACGCCGGTTGCGCATGCTCCTCCAGCCAACCCTAGTAGCACACTCTCGGAAAGGAGCTGGCGCAGAAGATTACGGCGGCCCGCCCCCAGCGACAAGCGGATCGAGAGCTCGCGTTGCCGGGCGAGGGAGCGTGCCAGTAGAAGATTTGCCAGGTTGGCGCACGCAATGATCAGCACACAGAGCGCCGCTCCGCATAAACCAAACAACAAGAGGCGTGATTCCGTCGTGAGCTCATCGCGCATCGCAACCACAGAGAGATCGACTGCTTCGTTCTCCTTTGGATATTGCCCCCGCAACCGGGCGGCGATCAGTGACAACTCGCTACCAGCCTGGGCGGCCGATACACCCGGCTTGAGCCGGCCAATGCCATCCAGGTAGTTGTTGTTGCGGTCCTGATAATCCAGTTCCTTAAATCGGAAAGGCGTCCAGAATTGTGTCTCCCGTGTGGGAAAACGAAAATCGGGCGGCATCACCCCAATCACCGTGTACGACTCATCATCGAGAGAGATCGCCTTGCCGATGATTTCTCGATCCCCTCCGAACGCTGCTTGCCATAGCGAATAGCTCAGCACCACCGTGCCTGGAGCGCCGGCCCTGTCGTCCTCCTTGCTAAAATAACGGCCTATCAGCGCCGGCCTCTCCAGCACTGAAAACAGATTCGCCGTGACTGAGGAGCCCTCAATTCTTTGCGGCTCGCCCTGGCCAACCAGGTTAACGGAGTTGAAGTTGTAAGCCGCCAGATCGGTGAACGACTGGCTCGACGCAATGACATCGCGATAGTTGGCCGGAGAAAGTTCCATCCTTGAATAGCCCGGGTGGTTTTCCCAGACTTTCATCAGCCGGTCGGGCTCCGGAAAGGGCAGCGGCCTTACCAACACAAAATTGGCCAGCGTAAACACCGCAACGTTGGCGCCAATGCCGATGGTGACCAGCAGAATTGCGGTCAGGGTGAAACCAGGGGAGCGCAGCAGTGACCGCGCCGAGTGGAACAGATCCCGCCGACCTATTTCCCAATGCACCAGGGCGGCGTTAAACACTATCTCGGCAAATGCAGAAAGGCAGAGCCCGCATTTGGCCACCACTCCACTACTTTGGCCAAGCTGGAGGGAAAAAATGGCGCTCATCTCCTCGCCATACTCCGCCCGGAACGAGGAGGGATAGAGGTGGAGAAGCAAGCGATAGAAGTTCATTAGGTTGTCCTCGGCGCCACTCCGCACAAGCGCGCCATCTTGAGTAAATCCCGAAGGCGTCCTGCCTCCGCCTCGGCAACTGCTTTTCCCAACGGGGTGATGCGGTAATATCTGCGGCGTTCATCGTCCATCTCGGGCGCCGGCCGGGTCCTGGTCTCAACGATGAGGCCCGCTTCCAGCATCCGCTGAATGGAACGGTAAAGGGTGCCTGCACTCAGCTTGAGCTCTCCCTGCGTGCGCCTGGCCACCTCGAGAATGATGGCGTAGCCATGCCGGTCTTCGTCGGCCAGGGATAGAAGGATATGAAAGGTGGTTGGTTGCAACGGAAGCAGCGCCTTGATGTCGTCGGCCATAGCAGCCATACTATATGCACTGCGGCTATATGCGCAAGGAATGTACTCGAGCGCCCATCGTGTAGGCCGGCCGGGCAATTTCGTACTATCATGGGCGCGATGCCCAAACCTGTTCGCAAAACGGCCGTTCTATCTGCGAACGAAAGATTGGTCCCGGTCAAGCGTCGCAAGGCTGTGCCCTACGAGTTTGTGCTCGACGCCCTCTCTCCCCTGCCAATCGAATCCCGTTCCATGTTCGGCTGCCTCGCGCTTTACGTGGGAGACAAGATTGTCCTCATGCTCCGCGAAAAGCACACCCAGACAGAAGATAACGGCGTGTGGCTCGCCACCACGAAAGAGCACCATCAGAGTCTGCGCCACGAGTTTCCCCACATGCGCTCCATTCAGCTTCTGGGAAAGGAAGTAACCGGGTGGCAGGTTATTCCCGCCGATGCGGCGGATTTTGAATCAGCGGCGTTGCGTGCGTGCGAATTAATCGTCGCCCGCGACCCGAGAATCGGCAAAGTACCGAAGGGCCGGCGGCGGTAGAAGACAAGGCGTATTAGTTCCCTTAAGAACTACTTACAGAACAACCCACAAGACCGCTGATTCGGGCTATAACTGTGTCTGTTATTTCCGAATTAGAGGTAACCCATGAAAAGAAGAGATCTGCTGCAAGGGATCGCGGCTATGGTCCCGGCATCATCTGTCTTGGGACACTACTCAGCACTTGCGGCTCCTTTGCGCAAGAAGGTGAAGATCACCGACTTGAAAGTGATGGTCGTGGGTAAGCCGGGAGGCAATACCCTGGTGCGCATTGACACCGATGCGGGTGTCAGTGGATATGGCGAAGCTTATTGGGGATTCGGCGTAAAGGATGTGATGCTGGGCTATTTGCGGGATACGGTCATGGGGCAGGACCCGTTGGACATAGACCCGTTGTACACAGAGATGATCCTGCGTACCGGAGGCGCGGGCGCCATTGGCGGCGTGACCGTGACCGCGATCAGCGGAGTAGAAATAGCGCTGTGGGACCTTGCGGGAAAACTGCTTGGCGCTCCGGTCTGCAAACTACTCGGGGGCCAATACCGCACCGGTGTGCGGGCTTATCTCACCACCAGCCCGGCGGATTTCCTGGACCCTGGATCCTGCCGTGAGTGGGCGGCGATGGTGAAGGGACATCGCTATGGTTTCGAAGCAGTAAAGACGGACATCCGGCGTGCTGGCGATCCCTACGGGTTGTTCCCTGCAGATGCCCGCTTCAACAGCCGCCAGCTTTCTCTCAAGGATTTGGAAATCAACGCTAAGGGTTTTGCGAACGTGCGCGAGGCCCTTGGCGACCAGTTCGAAATCGCGGTTCATTGTCATTGGGAGCTCGACATGTCGGATGCGCTTAACCTGGCCCGTGCGGTTGCGCCGGCCCGGCCCATGTGGCTTGAGGACCCGATGGATCCCGACTTCTCCGAATCCTGGGTCAAGCTAACGGAGGAATCTCCGGTGCCGATCCTCACAGGCGAGAACCTCTACACGCGTCGTGGGTTTATGCCCTTCATTGTCCATCAGGGCTGCAAGATCGTGCAGATCGATATACCGAAGTCCGGAGGACTCCTGGAATCGAAGAAAATTGCGGACCTCGCGGACATCTTCAACATTCCCGTATCCGCGCACAACGCAATCGGCCCTCTCGGCGCCGTTGCCTCAGCCCATTGCGCCGCCGCCATCCGTGATTTCAAAGCTCATGAATTGGCCCTAAGCCCCTCGCTCGGTCGCGATGCCGGCAAAACACACGAACTAACCTGGGGCTATTACCAGGGCGATCCATCCTTGACGTGGGAACAATTGGTTCTCCACGACGGCCCGCTGGTGAAGGACGGCAGAATTCAAGTGCCGGACAAACCAGGCTTAGGGGTAGAACCAAATCCCGACTACGTGCGCGCCCACCTGGCTCCCGGCGAAACCTGGTGGGGCT
>DASRRN010000368.1:0-4174 GCA_035695685.1 Acidobacteriaceae bacterium
GCTAAAGCCCAGATCTTTGTTGGCCTCCAACGGCACGGCTGAAGCCGTGCCCTGATACAAAGCATCAGAGTGGTGGCTCCAGAAAACTCGCGCATTCCGTAGATTTGGATCTGTCCGCACTCTCTGAAATGTAGAAACTCCTGTCGCATCGAGCGTAGCTCGATGCGAAAATTGCTTTGCGCCCTAATTAGACTTGGGAGGACAGCGGATTGAACAGCGATGTGCGGATGGACAAGTGGCTCTGGGCCGCCAGGTTCTTCAAGACGCGCGCGCTGTCCGCACGGGCATGTGAGCTGGGCAGAATTACCTCAAATGGGCAGCCGGCCAAAAGCGCGCGCCCGGTTCGCGTGGGCGATCTGTTACAAGTGAAGAACGAGGGTGGAGACTTTCAGGTGGAAGTGCTGCTTCTGAGTGACGTGCGAGGTCCAGCGGCGGTGGCGCAAACGCTGTACCGCGAAACTGAAGCCAGCCGCGCTCTGCGCCTGCAGCTGGCGGAAGAGCGTAAAGCGATGCCTCGCTTCGACGCCCTGAGTGCAGGCAAACCCTCGAAACGCAATCGCCGTGTACTCAACCGGCTTCGGGGTAGAGCGTAGCATGGGCTCACCGCTACAGCACCCCACATCCCCCACGGCCGCCGTACTCGGCGAGATCGGCCTCCCGGCACCTATCTCCCAACTGGCTTCGCAACCATGGGACGTCATCGTGGTTGGCGCCGGTCACAATGGCCTCGCCTGCGCTACCTACCTGGCGCGCGCCGGCAAGCGTGTCCTGGTGCTTGAGAGCCGGCAGCGTGTGGGCGGCGCCTGTACTATCGAGGAACCCTTTCCCGATGTGCGCATGTCTCCTTGCGCATACCTTGCCGGACTTCTCCATCCCCTGGTGGTCGATGAATTGGGCCTGGTGGATCGCGGTTTTCATTGGACGCCGGCTTCGAACGGCCTCTTTGTGCCTTTTCTCGACGGGACGAGTGTTCAATTGTGGGACGACGACGATGCGTGCGAAGAAGAGATCCGCCGCTTTGCCCCCGGCGATGTGAAGGGGTGGAAAGCCATGACGGCCGTGATCCAGCGCCTGCGCAATGCATTGCGGCCTGCGGGTTGCCGCGATGTATGGATTGGCGACGCACCCTCTCCCGAAGAAATCGACGCTCGCCTGGGCAACGATGAGGAAGCGCGCCAGGTGCTCTTCCATTGGTCAATGGCAGAGTTTGTGGAGCGCTATCTCGATGACCCGCGGCTGCAATCTGCCTATCTTGGCCAGGGAGTCATCGGCACCAAGGCCAGCCCGTTCGATCCCGGTACAGCTTCCATCCGCTATCATCACTCCTCCGGGCGGCTGGGCGGTCTTCCCGGCATGTGGGGTTATGTCAAGGGCGGCATGGGAATGGTGTCGTTCTACTTCTGCGATGCGGCCCGCGGGGCTGGGGCAGTAGTGGCCGCGGGAGTGGCCGTGGCAGAGATCTTGCCTCGCGAAGGCGTCTTGCTCCAGGGCGGCGAACGCATCGTTGCCCCAGTGGTAGTCTCGAATGCCGACCCGGTGGTGACACTGCGTTTGCTGGGCAAATCCGCGAGCTCCGATTTCCGGTCAAAGGTCGAGCACCTGGCGATTGAAGGCTGCACCGTGAAGCTGAACGTGTTATTGCGCGAGCTGCCGGACTTTGCCGCCAGACCCGGCCAGCTGCAGCCGCACCACTACGGCCAGATCAATGCTCCCCTCACTCACGCAGAATGGAAAGCCGGCTTCGCCGCCAACAGCAAGGGAGAATTGCCTGAACATCTGTGGTGCGAAATTTATTTCCAAAGCGTGCATGACGCCAGTGTGGTTCCCGCCGGCCAGCACACCATGAGCGTCTTTGCTCAATACGTGCCCCACACCTTCGCCAGTGGCACATGGGATGATCGCCGCGCGCAGGTGCGTAAGTTGGCGTTCGATTCCATTGGCCGATTTTGTTCCAACCTGCCCGATGCAGTGTTGGAAGCCCAGGTGATGGGGCCCCCGGATATTGAGGAGAAGGTCGGTCTTACCGGCGGACATATTTTTCAAGGTGAGTGCCTGCCGGACAACATGTGGAGCCATCGTTTCGCGGCTCGGACCTCGATGCCGGGAGTCTATCTTTGTGGCGCCTGCACCTACCCCGGGGGTAGTGTGATTGCGATGAACGGCCGTAATGCCGCCATGGCTGTGCTGAAAGACACGAGATAAAGCCATGACTGAAGAGAAGCTGAAACGGGAACTTGGTTTTCGCGATGTCGTTCTCTTCTATATCGTCAGCGGCCTCAGCCTGCGCTGGATCGCGACCGCGGCGGCGGTAGGGCAATCAGCCATTGCGATCTGGGTGCTGGGCTTTTGTGGATTCTTCCTGCCTCTCGCTGGCTGTGTACTCGAACTCTCATCCCGCTATCCCCAGGAAGGCGGCCTCTATATCTGGACCCGCGAGGCCTACGGCGAATTTGCCGGCTTTATGGCGGCGTGGACCTATTGGATGAGCAATCTTCCCTACTTCGCTGCGGTGCTCTATTTTGCTGCCAGCAGCCTGCTCTTCACCACTCCTCGAGCCCAGCATCTGGCAGATGCAAACACCTACTTCCTGCTCTTCACCACCAGCATGCTGGTATTGATTACGGTGCTGAACGTACTCGGCCTTAACATCGGCAAATGGCTCAATAATCTGGGCGCGGTGGGTATGGCGCTGCCAGTTCTGGTTCTGATCCTGCTTGGTCTCCTGTCTTTCTTACGCTTTGGCTCCGCCACCCATTTCACACTGGTGGGCGCCATTCCCCATGCACAGGTGAGAGACCTCATCTTCTGGTCCACGATCTTTTTTGCTTTCAGCGGCAGTGAATGCGCTTCGTTCATGGGTGACGAAATTAAGAACGCACGGCGCATCGTTCCCCGAGCCTTGGTTGTAGCCGGCACCATCATCACCGTGAGTTACATCGCGGGAACGGTGGCCATGTTGGTGGCACTGCCCTCGAGCAGCATCAGTGGACTTGGTGGCTTTATGACCGCCATTGATTTTCTGTGCCGCCGGTTGGGGTTGGTTGCGCTGATAGCGCCGGTTGCCATCCTGGTGGGCATCAGCAATGTAGGCGCCGCTGCGGCTTATCTATCGTCCACCGCGAGGCTGCCGTTCGTGGTGGGGATTCACCATTACCTGCCTCCCGTCTTTGGCCGCATTCACAGGCGATGGAAAACTCCCTATGTCGCCATCGTTTGCTCTGGTGTTGCCGGGATTCTGTTCGGCCTGCTGAGCCAGGCAGGCACCAGCGTAAAAGGCGCTTATGATTTGCTGGTCAGCATGAGCCTGATCGCTTACTTTATTCCGTATCTGTTCGTGTTTGCCTCCATGATCCGCTTGCAATCCCGTGCTGCTGCGCCCGGCGCCCTTCGCTTGCCCGGAGGCAAACGGGTCGCCATCCCCCTTGCGTGCGTTGGGTTTTTCTCAACGGCTGCCGCTATCTTCCTTTCCATGTTTCCTGCGGAGGATGAACGAAATCCGGCCACGGCTCTGTTCAAGATTGTGGTCATGACTCTGGTGCTGTTGCTTTCCGGCATAGTCGTGTACTGGCGTGGACATCGCTCAATTATTCGGGCTGCTGCTCTGAGCGAAGGGATAGTGCTATGAACGAGGCCCTCTCTGACTTGCTGGCTCTCTACGATGAGGAGGCGCCGCTCGAATACGCGTCCACCATCCCGTCTGCGTGGTATGTGGATGAGCGTATCGCGCGACTGGAACGCGAGCAGGTATTCGGCAATAACTGGATCGCAGTCGGTCGTGCGGACCAGGTCGCCGGCGCCGGACAATTTTTTACCGTTGATCTGGCAGGCGAGCCGATCATCGTCGTTCGCGGAGCTGACCAGGAACTTCGTGCCTTTTACAATGTATGCCGCCATCATGCCGCCGCCGTCGCTACCGCACCCTGCGGAGTCGCGCAGCTGCTTCGCTGCCCGTATCACGGCTGGACCTATGGATTGGACGGTTCGCTCAAGGGCACTCCTGACTTTGCCGGTGTGTGTAACTTTGAGCGCGCTACGAATGGGCTGGTGCCGGTTCGGGTGGCCAGATGGGAAGACTTTATCTTCGTCAACCTGAACCAGGACGCCCCGGCGCTCGAAGGCCATCTCGGCGATCTTACTCAGCGGATCTCTGTCGCCAGCCTCAAGTTCTTTACCC
>DASRRN010000369.1:0-10604 GCA_035695685.1 Acidobacteriaceae bacterium
TGTACAAATCCAGGGAGACAGGAATCGGCTTTCCGATTACGACGGTCAGCTGCGCCGATTTTCTCCTGACGTCATCGTCGATCTGATCCTGAGCTCGGGCGAGCAGGCGCGGCAACTGGTAGAGACCGCGCACGAAATTGCACGACGAGTGATCGCCATCAGCAGCATGGACGTCTACCGTGCGTGGGGCGTGGTGCACGAGGTCGAAGGGGGCCCATTGGACCCGTTGCCGATCACGGAGGACTCCCCACTCCGCACGACTCGAAAGCTCTACTCCCAGGAGAACGTGAAGATGTTGCAGAACACCTTCACGTGGCTCGACGAGCATTACGACAAGATCGCGGTCGAAGAGGCCATACAGAGCGATCCTGCGGTGCCGTGGACTATCTTACGGCTGCCGAATGGTGTACGGCCCGGGCGATCCCCTCCATAGATTCTTCCCGCTGCTGAAACGCGTCGCAGATAGAGTTCCGCTCATTTGTCGCATTTCTCCAGGCAAGCTTTGTTTTGCGAAACTAGCGTGGGTCGTGTCACGGGCAATCGCGAAGTTATTCTTCCGCCGCGAAATCGGCGCCGAGTCGCTCAACGAGTGGTTATCGACCTGAAGTCATCATTCGAGGGCCGGCTTTCTCCCGCTCCTATTGACACTCTATAGGAAAGAGAGGCATATTTATATCGTTATGCAATAGGGGCGTTGGGTTGGGAGAGAGCCAAACGAATCTGCTGCAGGGCACGCTCGACCTGCTGATCCTGAAGACGACGGGCGACAGCGAATTTCACGGCCTGGAATCTCGAGGCGTATCGAGCAGATCACGCACGGCACGTTCCGGGTGAAGCCGGGATCGTTGTTCCCCGCGCTGCACCGTATGGAAGAGCGGGTTGGCTGACGTCATTCTGGGGCGATTCGGAGAACAACCGGCGAGCGCCACTTGGGCATCGAGACCGAGGAATAGACGACGATTGCGCGCGCGATTGCAAACGCACTGAGGGCAACGTAAGGGGGCAAGCGATGAACGGATGGTCGCGCATCCGGGCCGTGCTCGGGAATTTCGGGCACAAAAAGAGAGCGGAAGCCGATCTGGACGCAGAAGTGCGCGCCTGTGCGGAGATGTTAGCGGACGAGAAGATGGCCGGCGGAATGCCGGCGGCTGAGGCACGGCGCAGGGCTCTAGCGGAACTCGGCGGCGTGGAACAGGTGAAGCAGGCCGTGCGGGACGAGCGCACGGGAACCGGCCTGGAGCGATGGTGGCAGGACGTGCGGTTTGGGTTGCGGCAACTGCGCCGTTCGCCCGGCTTCGCCGTGACGGGGCTGTTGATTATCGCGATGGGGCTCGGTGTGACGACGGCAATGTACAGCATCGTGTACGCGGTGATTCTGAACCCGCTGCCCTTTGCGCAACCGGACAGGCTGGCGGCGGTCGGGGCCAATCCCTGGCGATCTTTTAGCCTGCCGACGATGGAGGATTGGCAGAAAAGCAGCCGCGTCTTCGAGTCGATCGCGGCGTATACCGGATGGGCGCCACGAATTGAGTCCTCCGCGGGTGTGGGACACGCCAATGCCGCGCTGGTGACGCAGAATTTCCTGGGCACTCTGGGCGTTCCTCTACGGCTGGGGCAAGATTTCGCGCATTCTGGCGACGAGATCGACTGCTTGGGCCAGGCGATCGTGACGGATGGCTACTGGCGGCGAATGGGCGGCGGCAACGCGCTGGCTGGCCGCACGATCCGGATGGATTACCAGACTTACATCGTCGTCGGCGTTCTGGCGCCCAGCGCGGCGCTAGAGGAAATGGATGCGCTGGGCCAGCCTTCCATCCTAACGCCGATTGGCTGTGATCCGGCAAAGCATTCAGACAGCCGTGGCGAAGGTTCTTTCCGAGGAATCGCGCGACTCAAGCCGGGAGTGTCGATGTCAGCCGCGATTGAAACCCTTGCAATAACGCAGAAAAATATTTCGCGAGCCTATCCGCGATTTTACCCTCCGGCTTTTGCGCCCACGTTGACCCCCCTGAGCGACTTCATCAGCGGAACAGAGACGCGTTCCGTGCTCTTGGCGACGCTGGCGGCGTGCGGCATGCTGCTGCTGATCTCATGCGCAAACCTGACAAATCTACTCCTGGCGCGTAGCACCCGGCGGCGGTCAGAGTTCGCCCTGCGCACGATGCTGGGGGCACAGCCGTTGCGCCTCTTCCGCCAAATGCTGACAGAGAACACGACGCTGGTTGCGCTGGGATCGATACTCGGGGTGGTGCTGGCGAGCGCGCTCGTGCGCCTGGCCAGCCGGAGCAGAGTTCTTCATCTGCCACGGCTAAACGAAGCGCACATGGACTTCCCGTCTGTGGCGTTTGCAGCAGCCGCTTCGGCGACGATTGCGATCCTGCTGACACTGCTGCCGGCGGCGCGCAGCCGGCGGATGGGGCTGGCGGAAGATCTGCGAGCTGGCAGTTCAGGCACCAGCTCTGCCCCGCAGGGATTGCGGCGGGCAGGCCGCGTACTGGTGGCCGCACAGATCGCGATGGCCTTTGTGCTGGTGGCGGCTTCAGGGTGGATGGTGTCCTCTGTGGCGATCCTGCTTCATCAGCCGCTGGGTTTCGATCCCGATCATCTGCTCTTTGCGAGCACGGATCTGCGCGGCCCGGCACACAACGCCACCATCGAACCGGCGCTGACGCTCGAGAAATTGCGCGAGACGATGATGGCGGTTCGCGGAGTTCCCGGGGTTGAAGAGGTGGCCGCCGCGAACGACAAGCCCTTGGGCGGAAGAGTGAACCGATACGACTTCTGCTCGGACGTGCATCCGGACGATTGCCAGCGGATGAATGCCGATGCTCCGGACGTGTTTCTGGTGACCCCGAACTATTTCGACACGATGGGCCAGATGTTGCTGCGCGGCCGGGTGTTCAACAATGCGGACGATGGGAGAAACCATGTGGCGATCGTGAACCGGGCGCTGACGCAGCACGAATGGCCAGGAGAGAATCCGATCGGCCACCGGGTTTTCTCGGGTGATTTGAAGGCATGGGCTACGGTTGTGGGAGAAGTGGGCGATGTGCACAGCTATTCGCTCGATCGCGCACCGGTGCCGAACCTGTATCTGCCGGAGGCTGATGGACCGGACACCTCGATGACGATCATGCTGCACACGGCAGGCGATCCGAGCGAACTGGATGAGACGGTGCGCCGCGTGTTGCGCAGCAACCCAGGCCTCACGCTGCGCTACGTGGAGAGCATGCCGGAACTGATGGCGCATGCGGTGGCGATGCGCCGATTCTCCATGTGGGTGGTGACCGCTTTTGGACTGCTGGCGCTGGGGCTGGCGACGATGGGCACCTACGCGCTGCTGGCGTACGAAGTCTCGCTGCGCGAGCGCGAGATCGGAATCCGTCTGGCGATGGGATCGCAGCGATCGGCGATTTTGACGCTGCTGATTCGGCAGGAGGCGCGATGGATCGGCGCGGGACTGGGTATAGGGCTACTGGGAGCGATCGTCGCCGGATATGTGCTGCGCGCGGAGTTTTATCATGCGGGCGCGGCCTCAGCTCCGGTGCTAAGTGTGGCTCTTGCGTTGCTGGCAGGTTCAGCGCTGGCGGCGGTGGCGATCCCGGGACGACGCGCGAGCCTGCTGGACCCGAGTGTGACGCTGCGGCGTGAGTAGGGCGAGACGCGAACAGAAGCGAACAAAATGCCAGTGGCCATGCACTTCTCCGAAACCATTCTCATGAGTGCATAATCGTCGTCAATGCACTCAACGATTTCAGACAAGCTAACGGATCGGATCCAGTTAACCCTTCCCACTACTTACCAGCACCCGACGGATTGGCAACAAATCTCGGAGGCGTAGCCTCGGTGCCAAACTGCCACGCCGTGAGATAAGCAAGCTCGAGTATCTTCTGCATCTTCGAGAAATCAATCTTATCGACCGTGTCAGTAGTGTGGTGATAGTCGGGATGAAAGCCGGTGAACCACCACAACGCCGGGATATTATGCAGCACAAAAGGAAATTGATCGGACCGGAAAAACACGTTCAATGCTGACTCATGGTCAAACCGGTCATCGAGCGTCAGGCCAACGACCTTATCCTGCTCCTTGACCGTGCGGTCGTAATCCGGTGAGTAGAGCGCGCCGATAAGGTTAAGCCGGTTCGTGGTATCGCTGGGTATCGTGATCAGTCCGTCCGTTTGCGGGCTGGGCGCCTCGTCACGGCCAATCATGTCAAAGTTGATCTGCGCCCGCGTGGTCGCGAGTGGGCGGAGTGGATGAGCAGCCATCCAGTAGGCCCCCAGCAGACCGCGCTCTTCGCTGGCGAAAACCACACACAAGATAGAACGCTTGGGCTTGACGGGGTTTGCGGCGAAGGCGCGTGCCAGTTCAACCACGCCTACGGTGCCCGAACCGTTGTCATCGGCGCCATGCCATATCTGCGGGCACGGATGCGGGTCGGGCGGCGTGCTCTCCGGCGGATGCGTGGGGTCGGCGCACGCAGCCATACCATCGTGATCGTGATGCGCAGTGATCAGGATGGTTTCGGGCGCAAGCCGCGGATCGCTCCCCGGCAGCAGACCAGCCACATTGTTCGTGACCCCGGTGCGCTCGGAGCGGTTGCGGAAGTGAAGGGTAAGCGTGGTATTTGGCAAAGACCGTGATTGAGGCTTGAGGTCGTGATCGATCGCTGTTTGTGCCGCGCTCGGGCTCATCCCAGCTGTTGCGAACAGCTCCGCGGCCACATCATCGAGCACGATTGCCGATGGGATATGCACCTCGTCATCCTGGATCGCCTGTAGCGGCAAAGGTATGGCTCGCACAGCGCTGGAGCCGATGCGCGCATGGCGCTCCGCATTGGTAAGATGTTTGCGGTTTGGCTCGGCCACAATCATCACCGCCACCGCCCCGTGCGCCTGTGCGTTCATGACCTTCACGCGCGTGGTGGCGTAGCGCGTGTTGCCCGTTCCGTTGAAAATCGATCGGGGATCATCCTCTTGCGGCTCATGGTCAAAAATAAGCACGATTTTGCCGTGAGCATCGATAGTGGCGTAGTCATCGTATCCAAGCTCGGGGGCGGTGACGCCGAAGCCCGCAAAAACAACGCCGGCCGTAAGATCGACGGCATGCTTATAGGTCCCGATGGCTTCGGGAGTATGCCAGACCGCCGTCTTGCCGTCGCGCATGAGCTTTATGAAGGAAGCATCAGCGTCGGGGTGATATTCAATAAGCGTTAAGGGCTGCAGGTAACTGGCCTTACCGCCCTCCTCCTTCACCGGCGGCTCAAGGCCGGCCTTGGCGAACTGGTCGGCAATCCAACGGGTGGCCAGCTCATCCCCAGGCTGCAGGCTCATGCGGCCCGCGAGTTCATCGGAGCTGATGTAAGTCAGATCGCGGCGCAGGTCAGATTGCTGGATCGTGCGGAAACCAGGCAACCGCTGAGCCGGGACGCCGGTCTGCGCGGCTGCTGTGGCGACAACCAGGACGGTTGCATATATGGCGATGATTCTACGCACGGGTGCTCCTCAAGCTAAGTTACATGGTTCGCACTGCGGAAAAACTCAGTGCTGGCCTATTTGTTCATCTGGTCAGCTATAGTTCCAACTATGAGCCTCCGGCGACTGCCCCTGATGCTCCTCCTTATCACGGCTTGTTTGCCCGTGACGGCCCAGCACTCCTGTGACGATCTTCTAAAAGAGGTGTCCCCAACCGTTTCGATCAACCTAGCAACCACAATCGAACCCGGCGCCTTCGCGCCCACCGATAACACCATCAAGCTCGACCACCTCCCGGCTTTTTGCCGCGTCACCGCAACGCTCAAGCCTACTTCCGATTCCGAAATCCACGCCGAATTCTGGCTTCCTACGGTTACCTGGAACGGCAAGCTTTTGGCTGTAGGCAGTGGCGGCTGGGGAGGCTCGATAGCCTATCCCGAAATGGCCGAGGGGCTCCGTCGCGGCTATGCCACTAGCGCCACCGACGACGGCCATACCGGCAGGAGCGCGAGCTTTGCCGTAGGGCATCCGCAGAAGTTCGTCGACTTCGCCTACCGCTCCGAACACGAAATGACCGTCGAAGCCAAGCGTTTGATCAAAGCCTTCTATGGCCGCGAGGCGCGCTATTCCTATTGGAACGGCTGCTCCGGCGGCGGACGCGAGGGGCTGCTGCAGGCGTATCGATATCCCGACGAGTTTGACGGCATCATCGCCGGCGACCCGGCCAATGTTCGCCGCAACGCCTGGGCGCTGTGGCTCGCGACGCAAACCTTCAAAGACCCATCCGCCTACATCCCCCCCGAAAAATATCCCCTGATGCACCGCGCCGTTCTGAACGCCTGCGACGCCAACGACGGGCTCAAAGATGGTCTCATCGAAAACCCGGAGAGCTGTCACGTTGACTTGAAGCCCCTGGAGTGTAAGGCAGCCGACGGCCCGGACTGCCTCACTCCGCGCCAGGTGCAAACCGCACAAACCATCATGAGCCCCGCAACGGACGCGAAAGGCAATGTCCTCTTTCCCCGCCTTGAGCCTGGAACTGAGCTTCGATGGGGTCGCCTCGCGGGCGGCCCCATGCCCGCCGACCTCTTCCTGGATCAGTTCCGTTACCTCGTTTACCAAAATCCCGATTGGGACTGGCGAACCTTCGACCTGGATCGGGATGCCGCGAAGGCCAACGCCGTGAACAAGGATATCGACGAACTTGATCCTCATCTCATGCCGTTTGCCAAACACGGCGGCAAGCTGCTTCTGTATCACGGCTGGGCCGACCAGCAAGTCGCGCCGGGGGCAACCGTTGAGTTCTATAAATCCACACTCAATGACAGCAGCAATCCCGCGTCAGCCTCCGACTGGGTCCGCCTCTTCATGGTCCCCGGGATGGGACACTGCTCCGGCGGAGAAGGCCCCGACACCTTCGACAAAATCGGCCTCATCGAACAGTGGGTCGAACAGGGGAAAGCACCGGATCGGATCATCGCTTCGCATTCCACGGCAGGCAAGGTCGATCGCACCCGTCCTCTTTGTCCCTACCCTCAGACTGCTCGTTATAACGGCAGCGGCAGTATCGACGATGCATCGAATTTCTCTTGTCAGCCGCCCCGTTAGCCATTTCCCTTGGTTCACGCCCGTCCGTGACTCAACAAATTTGTCATCTCGACCGGAGCGTACCCGGATTTCCTGCCACGCTGCTTTGGACACGGCCACGCCTGCGGCTTTCGTTAAGGAAAGCCGCATTAAGATCGCCAACGCCACCAAACTCAACAGGAAATCCGGGGTAGCGGAGTGGAGAGATCTGCGGTTTCTTTTCTTTCTCACACATCCTCTTTAGCCCTGATCATTCACCTCTCTGCTCGCGACTTTCCGGCGCCACACCTCAACCCACACGTCGAACATATTTTCTTACGTCGCTTAGGGCATCAAGTGGAATGATCCCGGACTGCTGAGCGCGAGGGTACTTCATTGGAAATGGGAGCAATCGGTACATCGGCTCCCTTTTCGTTGGTCAGGCGTCTCCATAGGATGCGCAACGTTCCCACCGTCGGGACCGAGATCAGAGCACCCGCGACGCCCGCAATCTCTCCTCCCGACAGCACAGCCAGGATCTGTACTAGCGGCGAAATCTCAAGAGACCTGCCCATGATCCGCGGGGCGTTGACGTAATCCTGAACCAAACGCCAGATCCCAAGAAAGATTACCAACCAAATCAGGTGAGGGTAACTCGTCAAAACCGCGATCATGAAGACGATGAGCGCGGCAACGGCCGGCCCCACCACCGGGACAAATTCGAACATCCCCGCCAGCGGGCCGAGAATCAAAGCGTACCGCAGGTGCAGAATGCTTAGCACCACCGAGTAAACAACCAGCGTCAAAGAAGCAAGAATAAGCTGTGCGCGAATGTAACTGCCGAGCATGACATTTACATCGCCCACGATCCCACCAAGCGTCGCCCTTTCCTCTGGCGCGCGTCCTAGAGCGATCAGGTTCTCGCCGATAGATCGGCCATCTTTGAGGAAGAAGATGCTGAGGATTGGGATCAGAATCACCCACCAGATATGCTGCGCCGGTGCCGCCAGCTTCTGTCCGATAGCCCGGCCGTACCCGAGGATCATGTCTTTGTGCGATATGAAGAAATTCTGAATCTGGGCTTGCCGGGCTTCACTCCATCCATGCCTCTGACCCACCTGCGACACCAGCTCGCCGGAACCAGCCTTGTCTAGGAGGGACGGAAGGCTGGTCGCCAGCGCGTTGCCTTCACTGGCAATCTTTGGCCCAACCAGAAAGCCGAGGCCGACCAGAAGAGCAATCAAAAGCAGGTAAACCGCGCCGATTGCTTGAATGCGGCCTCGCAACGGCTTTTCCAGCAGAGAGACCAGGGGAGCGACGAAGTACGCGAATAAAATTGCAAACAGGAAAAGGGTGAGAGTCTCACGCGCGGCGTGCAAGAACGCCAACACCAAAGCTAAGATGATTACCGTACACAGGATTCGGGCGGTCTTCGGGTCCCAAACCTTATTGAGCATGTCTGATCTTAGCCCCTTCGCCACCCGAAATGCTTGCCCCGCTCAACAATGGTTGCTCAAACATCCCCATGAATGTCATCCTCGAGATATGAACCGAGAAAGATCAATTGCCCTTTTGGCCTCCGTGCTGGCCTGCTGTGTGTCCGTGACCGCCCAGGACCGAGGCATTTGGCGCGCAGCGAGCTCATCGGCACAATCCATCACCGGTGACGTAGCAATCTCCGGTGACAAGCTATCGATCAACTACTCCAGTTTTACGATCGCGCCGATACGTGCGCTCGAGCCAGGTGAGGTTGGCGCAGCTTTTGATATGGACAGCAGTTCCGTGAGCAAAGGCTATCTCTACCGGTTAAACGTACCGGGAACAAAAAGATTTATGCACAAGAACACTCTGTGCGGGTCAGAAGATACACAGTGGATGGTCTCCTATGCTGCCGGGAACTATTTGCATCTTGCATTTTTCTCAGGACAGAAAATGCCCGTCCTTACGCCCGAGGCGATCGCTAACACAACCGATCTATGCGGCACCTTTTCCTATGCCCGATGAGCAGGCGGGGCTGCAATACATCAGGACTTGTCCAAGTCAGTGCCGTGTTTCTACATTTCAGAGAGGGCAAATAGATCCAAATCTGCGAAACGCGCGACTCTTCTGGGAGTCACCGCTCCAATGCCCTGTATCAGCGCACGACTTTAGTCGGGCCGTGGGGCCCAAAAAAGATTTGCGGCTTTAGTGTCAGCGTGAGCAAGTAAGTCATTTTCCACTGGGGTTAGCCTTCGTGTGAACACTGGCCATCAGCGCCTTCGTCCTCGGTGCGGCCTTGGCCGCGTTCTTCTTATCGATCGCTGCCGACTTTGCCCGTTCCTCCGGGGTCATCCACTGTGGGTCGACTGTGTTCGCCGTACCGGGCTGCATCGTCTGCAACTCTTTTGCCGGCAGTATGTAGGGCCGCCAGTCATGTTGTAGCGGCTGGCCTTCGCGTGGCTTCCAGTGCGACTCGCCGAAGCCCTGGGTCTTTAGCGTTGTCCAACGCCGGGCCTGTCGATCGGCCGCGGTCGGCGGCTGGTTCCACGGGTTGCCCGACATCGCGTTCAAGTCGTAGACAAACTTTCCATCCTTGATCGTCAACTCGCACACCATCTTCCGGTCGCTCTCCACCCGGGCGTTGTAGGAGTCCCCAAACCCGAAGTGCCCATGTTCCATGCTGATCACCGCAACATCGGCAATCGCCCCCTGGGAAAGATTGCCCAGCTGATCCTGCTTCACCTCATGCGCGGGATGCCACGTCATCGCCGCGATCACATCCTTCAGCGGCCAGCCGATCGCCAGAAACTTATCGCCAATGTTCAGCATGTCTTTCATGCCCGCGTTCATGCTGTCCACGTGCAGATCGGTCGAGATCGAATCCGGTGGAAACCCATCCAGCAACAGCGGAATGGCCACTGACCAGGCGAAGCTCGCCCCACCATGCCCCACATCAAAATAAATCCCCTTGGCCCGCGCCTCCCGCAGCCCGCGCCCAACGCCGCCAGTCACGTTGTCCTGCTCGCCGCGCTCGCCTGAAAGAGCATGCGTGTAAATGTCTCCCGACCGCAAATAGTCCGCAAATAGCTTGTAGATAGGCCGCTCGATCCGGCGTGCGCCAAAGTCGATCATCACCGGGATATTGGCCATCTTCCCTGCGATCTCCGCCTGCTCATACGGCTTCCATTCCGGACCGGTAAAATGCGCGCTCTTTATGCCCACGATCACTCCCGGATACTTCAGCGCCATCTCTCCCGTCTTCTGCCCGTCCATGTCAGCCGTATTCTGCTCGATCCCGTTCGGCCGCATCCCCGCGCCAACAATATTCAGCATCGCCAGCACCCGCGTCTTCGAGATATCGATGACCCGGGTCTTGAAATCGGGAAAGCTTCGCCATCCCGATGATCCGGCATCCACCACCGTGGTCACGCCGCTGCGAAACGTAAACCCATCCGGATACACGCTTAAATCGCCGGCGTACGAGTTCTTCTCCCCCGTCCCCGCGTACACATGAGTGTGAATGTCCACCAACCCCGGCACCACATACATACCCGTCACATTCACCGTCTTGATCGCCCTGCCGGC
>DASRRN010000370.1:0-3870 GCA_035695685.1 Acidobacteriaceae bacterium
GCGGAAAAACCGAATTCTTTGAAGGGGACGGCCTTCAGGCCGTCCGTAAGTGATTGAAAATCTGTTCGGCTTTAGCCGCTGAGGGGACGGGTTTCGCCCCCTGTTCGACCTTTTTCCGCAGCCTGTTCAGCCCGTACATAAACCCAGCAAAATCTTAGGGCTTCCGGGTACCTGGATCGGCGTATGATTCTTGCGTCATGGCTAAGGATTCGGAGATGCCGAAGCGCGCGTCTGCTCCGCTTGCGGTGGACCGCGTCCGCTTCGATGCGTTCGGGTTGGATCTGGCCACAGGCGAGCTGCGCCGTTGGGGTAGAACGCTTCATAGAGACGGTTCCTCGTTGCGGCTATCGATTCATCGCTCCTCTCAAAGAAGAGACCGACGTTCCTATTCCAGGAAATTTGCCGGCCCATAGCAAGCTAAACTTGCTGTCCTGCCGTTCACCAATATCCCGCTCCGGGAAATGGGAAAGTAGTTCGGGTCAACAGGGACGGGGAAATTGAGGATGTTGTGACTGGCCTGGTTGTTCCCACCGGCATGACGTTCGGGCCTGATAAGGCACTGTACGTGTCGAACTTGGAGCTGCCCCCACCGGAGGCCAAATACTTCGAATCCCTATTGCGCTTTGTTGGTAGACCGTTTTGTGAGATGAGGCATGCCTCGAAGTGAGGTATGTCTCGTGATTACACACTAAGAATTTCTCAAAAGCGTCGGACGCTCCCTCAAGTGAACGTAAGGGATACACCAGTGAGGTTGCACGGCTACAACTACAATCTTTCCTTTTGCTACCCAAGGCGCATGGCGGATTCCAATGGAAACGGTATGCTCTTTTCAAGCGGCGATTCTCCAAACTCTTTCAGCGATCCTTTCGGGGGATGGGCTCGATGAGGGAACAAGGAGAGTCGCTGTAATAGTAGCGGTAGCCTTACTTTGTGGTTCGCAGCAAATGAATAAATTGCGTCTGCCTGGTTTCTCTCGTTTACGTTTTTCCCGATCTTGCTACAGGCACTGAATCACTCGAACGATGCATTACCCTTGCCCTATCAGGTCACTCTGGTAGGGTTTTACTTTTCCTGCCCCTCTTGAACGCCCGACAGGGCGCAACTTCCGCCTGACCAACGTCGCGGGCAAGGTGGTGACGAAGGTGCTTTCTGAGCGCCACCTTCCGAGGGAAGAGAGAAGGAGCCTGCTTAGCCGTTCCACGGGTTGCGTACGTAGCCTTACTCGAATGCGGAAATTCTCTATCATGACCCGATCCGTCTCCGTCTCCTGTCTCCCTCGAATGTCCAAAGGTCGACACCCATTGGATGATCACAGTCTTGCCTTGCGAAACCAATCTTTCATTGCGCTGGCTCCGGGCTCGCAATGGCATATAGGGACTCACGCGAAATTGTACGAGCAATCAACCAGGCGAGCAGACTGCATGGCAGAATGATCGGCAGAAGATGCCATTGCCCGGTAAGTTCTACCGCCATCAGAGCTGCCATGAAAGGAGCGTGTGTCACAGCAGCCATCAGTAGTCCCATGCCGCAGATAGCCAATATGGACGGCTCCGGATTGTGCAGTAAGTGACCTGCCGCCAGACCGAGGGCAGCACCGGCGAACAGTGTAGGCGTGAAAACTCCTCCCACCGTGCCTGTTCCCATGCAGAAGGTTGTAGCGGCCAGTCGAAAGGTAAACACGCTCAAGATTCCAAGCAGCATCGTGTTGTTATGCAAAATTCCCAGCAGAGCGGCGTCGCCGTTTCCCCAGACCTTAGGCTCGATCAGAGAGAGAACACCCACTGCAAGACCACTCCACAGTAGTGCGAATGGCAGACGCTTCGCTGCTCTGGAGAAATGAAGAAGCTTCTGATAGGCCGGGCCAACTGTTCCCAGAACAAGAGCTAGTGGGAGAACCCAAAGCAGATCATGGGTAATTAGCAGCGATCCCCTTACCGGGAAGAGAGGGCCTGCACCCAGCAAAAGGCAGCTAATGAGCCAACCACTGCTTGAGGCCAGGAGCAGTTGAGGAATGTCGCTCCAGACCCACTCACCCAGCACGATCTCTGTGACGAAGAACATTCCGGCGATCGGTGCTTGATAAGCTGCCGCGACTGCGGCTGCAGCGCCATAGGCTACTTGCCGTGACAACGACAGATTCCGTAGGGGAGATCGCTCTCCCATCCATGAGGAGATTGCAGCGGCGAATTGGATCATCGATCCTTCCCGGCCGATCGCCGCGCCGGTGGCTACGGAAAAGGCAGAGGAAGCAGTCCGCCAAACCGTCGACAGAAGAGGAATTCGACCACTCCTGAAACGAACGGCTTCCACATATTCTTCAAAATGCAAATCCGATCCCCATCTCCGCATCATCCAGATCACAAGGGTCGCTAACGCCCCTCCGATGATCGGGGTCAAGATACGACGCGCGGGCGGCAACGTTGCTGCCACCGTGGGTAACATTCCCATCTGCTGAGTAAAGACCCACTGAAGAAGGCGAAAGAAGAGCCTTATTGCGACACAGGCCAAGCCGCTGGCTGCTCCGAGAACAATAGCCCAACCACTGGATGCTAGCCACGATGTCACCGCCCGATCAGTGCCTCGAACGTTGGTGACCGTTGCGGTGGTCATGCTGCTGCCAACTCCCCGTTTAACTCCGCTGTTGCAGATCCGGTCGCCGTCTTTTCAGCGAGTATGGAATGCGATCTCACGCGCTCAGCAAGTACCGAGGCAAGCTCAACAGCCTGTTGACGGATTTCAGGAACCGCGATGGACTCGATTAGGTCGCCAAGGCGGCCCGGGCCAAGATTGAAGATGATTTCTGAAGCGTGACCACCGGCGTCGATGACCGCTCCATCCTGCGCGCAACGGAATCCATTGCCGAATAGACCGGAGGTTGCAAGTCCTCTATGGAACATGTTTTGCAGAAGAGCTGAAGGGATGCGACGGTAGTTCAGGCTCGGTCCAGTGCAGTTGATGACTCGATCTGCATAGAAGCTCTCACCGTCATCATGCGCGCGCAGAGTTATGTGCGCGCCTGCAGGAGAGGCATCGACGGTCTTCAGATAACCTTTGCGGATCTCCAGTGTGCCGTTCCGAAGCTCGGATTCGATGACGTTGGCAATCGGGGGCGCCATACGGTGGCGTACAACCTCCCATCTGCGCTGCAAGTGCCGGCGAAAGCGCTTCTTTTCCTCGATCGGCAGACGGAGCCACAGTTCGTTGGTCGTCTCACGGAGGCTATCGATAGCCGCTCTCCACTCCGCACCTCCACGAATTGCAGCGCGGAGAGCGCGGAGATACGCGACACAGGTGGCCGGTGTATCTGGTGCGATTGCGCTTGAACTCAGTGGCGTGTAATCGCCGTGCCCATTCGGGAAGATGCCGTGACGAGACAGGGCAATGATCCTTCCCCGGTGTCCGAGTTCA
Organism: Acidobacteriaceae bacterium; assembly: GCA_035695685.1. Lineage (GTDB taxonomy): Bacteria > Acidobacteriota > Terriglobia > Terriglobales > Acidobacteriaceae > PALSA-350. Next base: position 3,409 of record DASRRN010000370.1, read on the forward strand.
CGCAGTCTCAGCACCACATCGACCCCGGTTAGCCCTGTTCCGATCAGAGCCACCGGTGCCTCGGGATGCAATCCCTCGTACGCTTCCGGGGCCCATGCATCGTGGCGATACAAACCCGAATCGGACGCAGCCTTCGTGATTCCCGGAAGAGGGGCAGGATCGAAGTTTCCCGTTGCCAGAACGATCAGATCGGCTCGTAGCTCGCATCCGTTATCCAACGTAAGGACTGCCCCGGAGTCTTGCGGACGGAGGTCGACGACGGTTGCGATCTCCTGTTCGATCGGGCTCGCCGACTCCAGGAGAGACTGGATGTATCGTCCAAATACCGCTCGAGGAGCGAAAGTCTTCTCCGTGGCCGCCGGGTCATGATTCTCACGAAGCCAATGGAGGAAGTGGTTTGGTTGATCTGGCAGTGCGCTGATCTTTCCCGCAGGAACGTTTAACAGATGCTGGAGGCTGGGA
>DASRRN010000371.1:0-6998 GCA_035695685.1 Acidobacteriaceae bacterium
AGGTCTCGGCCGCGCCCTTTCAGGTTTGGACTCCCGACGTGTACGAGGGCGCCCCTTCTCCAGTGGTCGCCTTGATGTCCACCGCGCCCAAGATCGCTGCGTTCGCTGTTCTCTTGCGCATCACCTACGGCGCGTATCCGCGACTACACGCCCATTGGCTCCTGCTTGTCTGGATTATGGCCGTCCTTTCCATGACCATCGGCAATCTGGGTGCGTTGCGCCAGCACAGCGTCAAGCGCATGCTGGCTTATTCTTCGATCGCCCACGCGGGCTACACATTGGTTGCCTTCACCGCACTCTCCCGCGATGGCATCGCCGCGGCCATGTTCTACACCGCAACCTACGCGGCGATGAACATCGGCGCGTTTGCTGTCGTGAGTCACGCCGGTGGTTATGACGACAGGCTAATCTCGGTAGCGGATTATCGCGGGCTCGCCTACCGCTCTCCTTTATTGGGCGGAGCGCTGGCCTTCTTCCTGCTGTCGCTCATCGGCATTCCCTTCACCGGTGGCTTCTTCGGCAAGTTCTACGTCTTCGCCGCAGCCCTGCATTCGGGAGAGGTATGGCTGGCGGTGATTGGTTTGGTGAACAGCGGCGTCGCCGCCTATTACTATCTGCGTCTGCTTATGTCTCTATATGGAAAGCCCACCGACGATGCGCCCGTGCAATTGATCCCACGCCTGAAAGGTTCGCTAACCCTTGCACTGTTACTCACTGTTTCCGCCACCCTCATCCTCGGCATTTTTCCCGGCAGGATCCTGGCCATGGCCCGAGCCGGAGCAGCGACCTTCACCGCGGTAGGCGGAACGGACCACTGAAGACTTGTCCAGATAAACCTCGATTTGCTCGATCATCGTCTGTTCTGAGTCCCGCAGGGACGGCTGAACTTAGCCCAGGACGTCAGTCCTGGGTTGGATTGAAAGGACGACTCAGTCCCGCAAGGGACGGCTGAAAATGGACCGCGACGCAATCCGCCTTCAGCCGTCCTACCGGACTCAATCATGTTTTATGTGTACCCAGGACTCGCGTCCTGGGCTAAGTTCAACCGTCCCTGCGGGACTAAATTCACAAATCCAGGCTCTCATGCACGGCTTTGGCCCCTCAGGACCCCACCGTTGTTGCCCCGCCAATAGGATCCACTGTGGAAAATTACCGCCGCGTCACAGCCACCAGGCTCTGCCAACCGGCTTTGCTCATTCTCAGTTGCTGGCCGGTCTTCAACACCACCGAGCCTTCGCTCTGCCCCTCGCGAAATATCTCGCTCACCTGATCGACATTGACGATGACCGATCGATGGATGCGTACAAATTTAGCCGGATCGAGAGTACCGGACAGCTGCTTGATGGTCTCGCGCAACATGAAGCGTTTGCTGCCCACGTGCAGACAGGCGTAATAATCCGCCGCTTCAATCCATTCAATCTCGTTCACGTTGACGAAAGAGTCTTTGCTGCCATTGTGAACCAATAGCCGCCGAGGAAAATCCCGTCGCTTTCCACCGCCGTTCTCAAGGCTGCTCAAGACCGACTTCAACTGCTCCTGCGTCACCAATGCAGCCTGCGAAGCAATCCGTTCCCTAACCCGTGCCAGTGTCGAATGCAGCCGCTCCGGCTCGACCGGCTTGGTCAGATAGTCCAGCGCGTGCACCTCAAACGCCTGTACGGCATAGTGATTGTGCGCGGTCACAAACACCGTAACCGGCATGTGCACGGATCCGATCTGTTCGATGACCTCGAATCCGTCCTTTCCCGGCATCTGTATATCGAGAAAAAGAACATCGAACCGGCTTTCCCTCAGCGCGGCAATCACTTCTCGCCCATTGCGGCACTCGCCGCCCACTTCGACCTCATCCTGGCCGGCGAGCAGAAATCTCAGCCGCTCCCTCGCCAGCGGTTCGTCATCGGCAATAAGGGCTCTGAGCTTCATACTCCAACGCGTTCGTACGGAATGGTAATGGCCACTTCAAACCCACCAGCATGAAGGGGCTGCGCACTCATCCGGTAATCGTCGGAATAGAAATGCGCCAGCCGCTCACGGGTATTTCTAAGTCCGATGCCATGCCCATTGTGTTGTCTGCCCGCCTGTGCCGGCCCACTATCCCGCACCATCACATGCAGAAAATCCCCCACCCGCGTCGCCGATGCCTCCACCAAACCTTCGTTCTCGCAATGCGCAATACCGTGTCTGATCGCATTCTCCACGATGGGTTGAAGCAGAAAGCAAGGCACCAGGCCGTCCAGCGCCCGCGGGTCCACATTCATGTGAATACGCAATCGATCTGCAAAACGAACCTGTTCAATGGCCAGGTAATTCCCCACTAACTCCAATTCCTGTGACAAGGGAACCTTTTCCGGAGTCGTCCGCGCTAACGTACTTTTCAGAATGTAATTGAGATGGTGGAGCATCTCCGCCGCTGCCTTCTGCCTGCCCAGTTCGACCAGCGTGGTGATCGCGTTCAAAGTATTGAAGAGGAAATGCGGTTCCATTTGCATCTGCAGTGCTTGCAGATGCGCAGCAGAGAGTTGCTTTTGCAGGGAAAGCGATTGCATCGCCTCGCGTTGGGCACGAATCTGTGATTGGATCACTCCCGTAATCCCGAACAGGAAACCGTAGAGCAACAACTCCATGCCCAGGCGATTGATGTTGAGCAAGCTTGTCCATACAGAAAGGACAGTTCCAGTCCCGCGCCATCCTGCATCCGTAAACCCCAGGCTTCCCAAGAGCAGCAGGTGCACGATACCAAGCGCAGTGCCCACCAACAGATGAATCGAAATCGACCTCAGCGAAAGGCTCGGCACGCAATATATTTTCTGTCCTAACCGCCACAGCAGGCTGGCAATCAAAGCCCACCAGCCCCAAAGCAGGGCGCCGTACAGCAACGAGGGAAGATGGGTTATCGAATGACACTCGCTTGCGGTCGCAAGCGCGAGCACGGCCGCCACCGAGACTATGACTAGTTGAGCGTTTAAGTTCTTTGCCATCTGGTTCACCGGAACCCGCTTGCACTTATGGTACATCCGTTGCATAACCGCAGCTCTAAGTCGGCCAGAGTGCCGGTAGCTTCTTTCCTAAGCCGCGCCCCTTCCTCTTTTGCTCCTGAAGCCTGAAGAATCCGCGCATATACATTCTCTGCCGACACATAGGCGAAGGTATTCCTGCCGACTGCCCCCTCAGCGATCGCGAGTGCTTGTCGCGCGTCGGCAATGGCGCGCGGATAGTCCCCAGACTTCGCCAGCGCCTGCGCACGCAAGAGGTATCCGGTACCGAGCATGAAATAGCCGGGCCCATGAGCATGCTTCCAGTGGTCGATCGCTTGTTGGATCGTAGACATTGCCTCCTCGTTTCTTCCGTCGTGCAACGCCAATGCGCTGCTCATCGCGTCCATTGCTGCGACATCGTCATCTCCCATACCGGTTGCGTGTTGCGCTTCCTGGGAGGCTCTCTCCATATTGCGCCGTGCACCCTTGAAGTCCTTCTTCCCGTACGCAATCACGGCGAGATTGGTGGATGTAATGGCCACGCCCGCAGAGTCTCCAAGCCCCTCATAGATATGTCTCGCCTTCTCGCACAGCGCCTTCGCTTGATCCTTTTGCCCCAGAGACTCCTCCAGTGTTCCCAAACTGTCGATCGACGACGCATACTGCGCCTGCGCCGCGGGAATGGCTCGCAGTTTCTCTATAGACTGCTGATACGCCCGCTCCGCCTTGTCGTACATTTCCAGGTCCATGTACGCCGAACCCAGGACATTCCACGCCACCCCCAGGTCCCTTTCTTCAGCGCCGTTCACCCCGGCTTGCAACATGGGCTCGAGTATCGCGATGGCTGCTTTCGGCTGTCCTTCGCTCCACGAGTGAAAGGCCTGCAGAATCAGATCCGGCGTGGATTTCTGCGCCTGCAACCGCATGGGTAAAATACCCAGGGTAAAGAAGGTCAGAACTAAGGAGGTCAGAACTAGGATCGGGACTCTCATAAGCCCGAGCATGATCGCTCATCTGCACGCATTCCACGCCTTTGCAGCCAGCGGTGGGATTTTTGCAGCGAGATCCTGCCCTGATTGCCCTATAGTGATCTGGATGAATCGAAGACACTTTGTCGGTCTTGCTGCCGGCGTAGCGGGTGCCACGGTTTTGCCTCGGGCCCTCGCTGCTGCCCCTCCCACCCCATTCAAACCCTTTGCTCTGGGAGTGGTCGTCGCCCCATACGGCGCTCCAGAGGAGCACCTACGCCAGGTGCACGAACTCGGCTTTCCCACTATCTTCCTGTCCCTCGACAAGTACATCGGCACCTTCAGTCCCGCCCTCGCAACCCAGTATCGCGATCTGCTGGACAAGTACCAGCTCACCGCAACCACCGTCGAAGTGGTAGGCCCGCCCCCCTTGCAATGGAACTTCATGCAGGGGCCATTCACCATCGGCGTGGTGCCGCCCAAAACCCGCGCTGCGCGCATCGACGCCCTCCGCCAGGCCTCGGACTTCGCCAAACAAGTGGGCATTCCCCAGGTGCAAACCCACTGCGGTTTTATTCCCGAAAACCCCGGCGATCCGCTCTATCCGCAAACCGTGGCCGCCATCCGCACCGTCGCGCAACACTGCCAGGGCAACGGCCAATCGTTCCTTATGGAAACCGGCCAGGAAACCCCGACCACCATGTCGCGCGCCATTCACGATGTGGCTATGCCCAACCTTGGCGTCGGCCTCGACACCGCAAACCTGCTGCTCTACGGCAAAGCCAACCCGGTCGATGCGGTCGACATCCTCGGTCCGCACGTCATGAGCGTGCATGCCAAAGATGGCCGCTGGCCTACCGACCCCTACAAATTCGGCGAAGAAGTGCTCATCGGTAAAGGCATCGTAGACTTCCACACCGTCTTCACCAAGCTTCACCGTCTCGGTTACAAAGGAGCCATCACCATCGAACGCGAAACTTCAGGCCCGCAGCAAATCGCAGATTGGCGTGCGGAAAAAATCTACCTCGAACGTGTGATCCGGGAAGTGACCGCATGAATCGCCGCGAATTTATCCAGACCGGAGCTGCCTGCGGCCTGCTGCTGCTCAAGCCCAGCACCGCCTTCAGCTATCAAGCCAACTCCGCCGTCCGTCTCGGTTTGCTCGGCTGCGGCAATCGCGGCACCACGGTCGCCACATCGTTCGCCAAAAACACCACCGCGCAGGTAGTCGCGCTGGCCGATATCTTTCCCGACAAGCTCGCCCTCGGCCACGATCATTTCAACCAGCTGAACGCCAGCCTCGGCCGCCAACCCGTCGAAGACAAGCTGCTTTTTCACGGCCCGCACGCATTTGAACAGCTGGCCGCATCCCAGTCGGTCGACCTCATCCAGATCTCCACCCCACCGTTCTTCCACGTGCAGCATCTCGAAGCCGCGGTGGCCGCAGGCAAACACGTCTATTGCGAAAAACCTGTCGGCGTCGACGTTGCCCAGGCGAAGCAAGCACTCGAAATCGCAAAACGCGTAAAGCCTGCGCAAAGCGTCGACGTCGGCTTCCAGTGCCGCAGCGCACCGCCCATCGCCGCCGTCGCAGAAAAAATCAAAGCCAGCGCTCTGGGCAAAATCGGCTCCGTCGCCGGCTACTACAACGCTCCTGCTTCAGAGGAAAAAATCCACCCCGGCGCCTCACCCGACGAATACCGCCTCCGCAACTGGCTCTGGTTTCGCGCTCTCTCCGGCGACATCCTGGTGGAGCAGAACATCCACATCATCGACCTCTGCAACTGGATGCTCGGAGCCCACCCACTGAAGGCCTCGGCAACCGGAGGCCGCAACATCCTCACCCACGCCGGCGACTGCTGGGATAACTACCAGGTCGACTTCACTTACCCCAACGACGTCCACTTCGCTTTCGCCTCCACGCAGTTTGGCGATCCCGGCTTTAACGCCGGGCTTGCTCTCTACGGAGCGAACGGCTCAGCGACGGTTCCCTACTCCGGCCCCGTAGCCATCACCGGCGCACAACCCTGGACCTGGACGGATCCATCCGCAGATGCAACCGCCCCACCCCGTCCGGCAAAGTTCGCTGCCAACGGCGCCTTCAACGACAACCTCTCCTTTGCCGACCGCGATAAGGAGCGCACTTTCATCGACAGCATCACTTCTGGCCAATGCCACAACCAGATAGCCGCTGGTGTGGAGACCGCGTTGAGTTGCATGCTCGGCCGCATGGCCGGCTATGAAAAACGTGAAGTCACCTGGGACCGGCTACTCGCCCACGGTGAAACCTACAAGCTGGGCATGGACCTCAACCAATTCTCCTAAGAAGATTTGTCCTGAACACGCGATGGGTGCCCCAGCCTGCCCCGGCTTGCCGCGGGGTCTCGCTTCTGAGACCTGGGATCCTCCTAGTGAAGGCCGGTACAATTCCCAGAACGTTTACGCCGGAAAATCACGAATCCCATCCGCGAATCGCCGCCTGCATCTCCTCTCTGACTCGATCGCGCAGGCTGTCGGGGGCGAGAACATAAGCCCGCGCGCCAAATCCCAAAGCGACAAATCCAGCTTCCTCACTGTTCTCGAACTGCACGTGAAGCGCCGTCCAGTTCTCTGGAAGCGGCGGACTACATTGCACCTCTGAGGCCGCGGAAACCCGGCTCCACCGCTTGATCGAAGCTGCTGCATCGGGAGCAAGCGCCAGCGTCGCGCGAAACTGCCCTCGCTTCTGCTGCAGCTGCGCGGTAGAACTCTTCCAGTGCGCGGCCAGGTCGAAGTGCGCCGGCCTATCAAACGTAACCGCCAGCACCACCGCATTCTGCATGCGCGAAAGGCGATAGGTTCGCATCCCCGCCGGAGCACGCGCCACCAGGTACCAGACCGCCTGTTTGCAAACAATGCCAAAGGGGTCCACCGTGCGCACCCCGCTTTCCCCATCAGCGCGTGAGTAAAGGAAGGTGAGCTTGCAGTCCCGCGCGATCGCGTCCTGCACGATAGGCAACAGCCCCAGGTCGTCCGAGGAAAGGTGCCACCCTTCCGGATCGATATGCAGCCGCGC
>DASRRN010000372.1:0-18180 GCA_035695685.1 Acidobacteriaceae bacterium
AGGGGGAACTCCGGTTCTCCCTACCCCTATCGTTCGACAGTCTCTTCCCCAGCATCTTAGGGTCAGTGAAGGTTTCATGTGCTGTCCAAATCGACCAACTGAAAAATCTAATTTGGACAAGTCTGATGTTCAGCCGTCCCTGCGGGACTAAATTCCTAAATCCCGAGTTCTCACACACCCTCTTTAGGCCCTTGTACGCTCTTCCTTTCGCCTATGCCGAGAACGGCCCTTTTCCAGCAGTCTATTCAACCGTGCACTTCGTGAGACTCTTCCCGCAGCGCGTGGGGCCCTCTCAGGAGTTTGCCAGGAAAGGATGCTTGGTTTAGCATCAGTCGCATCTCGCACCTTTAGTCAAGCGGCAGCGGAGCGATTTGATCAAGCGCCGGCGCAACGGCTGGTTGCACAGGAGTTTTGCCGCGCAGGGAGTCGGAAAGCGGCATGGCCTCACTTGTCAGCATGGCTCTTTCCTGCGCTCTGAGCGGCATTTTATGTTTTGGCGTCAGATCCGACGGGCAGCAGTTGCCGAGTGCACCGCAGCCGAAACAGAACTTGCCCCGCGACAACCGTGTTCCCCCCAGGCCCAAACTGGTTGGAGATGGGGCATGTCTCAGTTGCCATGAGAAACAAAGCACCTCATACCAGCACACATCACACCATCTCACCTCACGATTAGCAGGTCCGAATGCAATCCTCGGTTCGTTCAGCGGGAGCGGGAGTACACTCAAGGTCGTTGACGCCATACCTGGCAGCTCCGCGCCGGCACTCTACTTCCGCATGGAGGCGAAAGATGGCGGCTACTACCAGACGGCCATCGCCGGCATTCCCGGACGCGAGCAATCCCATAGTGAGCGGATCGACGTGGTCACCGGTTCCGGTACCAGAGGGCAAAGCTATCTATACTGGCTTGAAGATCAATTATTTGAGCTGCCATTGAGCTACTGGTCCGATGGCCATCAGTGGATCAACAGCCCCGGTTTCAAGGACAAAACAGCGAACTTTTCGCGGGCGATTTACCCCCGATGCCTGGAATGCCATGCTACCCATATCGTGCCCCTTTCGGCGGATCCTCTGACCAATCACTACGACCCCGCAACGCTGGTGACCGGGATCTCCTGCGAAACCTGCCATGGCCCGGGCGGCGAACATGTAGCCGCTCGTACTGCGCCTGGTCCCGGGTCAACCGCGGACAAGACGATCGTCAATCCAGCCAGATTTTCTCGCGACAGGCAGGTGGACTTGTGCGCGTTGTGCCATAGCGGAGCACAACGGGTAGAGCTGGAGCCGGCATTTTCATATCTTCCCGGCCAGCCGCTGGATGGCTATTTGAAGCCATTGCCGACGGACACCACCATGCAACCGGAAGTGCACGGCAACCAGGTAGGGCTACTCAAGCGGAGCCGCTGCTATGTATCCTCACCAACCATGAGCTGCTCGACCTGTCACGACGTCCATGCACCCGAACGACCGGCGGCCACCTATTCGAGCCGATGCTTGAGCTGCCACCGGGTGGAAAGCTGTACAGTTGCGAAAACGCCAGGACTGAGGATTGCGGATAATTGCATTGACTGCCACATGCCCAAGCTGCCAACCAACGCCATTATCTCCAAAACCGGTGGGAACGAAGTGCGCGCTACCATGCGCACTCATTGGATTCGCGTCTACTCTAAAGCCATGCAGCCCTGACGGCGGAACTGGCAACGCAAGCAGGAAGCGGCCGAATTGAAAAAAAGTAGCTGCACATGGGTCGGAATGGCGCCGGAATGAATCGTCGAAATTTTATTAAGTCGCTCAGTCGCACTGCTCTGGTTTTGCCCTTGGGGGAAGTACTGCTGATGGCCGCTCCGCCCTGGTCGCGAGGGGAACAAGTTCAGAATGGCATGACGCGTTCCTACGATGCCAAGCCCGTAGCCCCACCTCCCGGGCCGGCATCACCGATTGCGGGTACACCCCTCGGCGTCGTCTTCACTGACGTGGCCGGCACGGCGGGACTGAACGCAAAGACCATCTACGGCGGCGTGGGCAGGAACAAATATCTTTTGGAGACAACCGGATGCGGCGCCGCCTTCTATGACTACGATCAAGATGGCTGGATGGATATTTTTCTGGTGAATGGCTGGCGACTGGAAGGTTTTCCTAAGAACAGCGAACCGGCTTGCCATCTTTTCAAAAACAATCGGGATGGAACCTTCACCGACGTCACCGCGAAAGCCGGCTTGATCCGCACCGGTTGGGGACAGGGTTGCTGTGTAGGCGATTACGACAACGATGGCTACGACGACCTCTTCGTTAGCTACTACGGGCAAAACGCGCTCTTTCATAACAATGGCAATGGCACATTTACCGACGTCACCGTCAAGGCCGGGTTAGCGCAGGCGGGCACGCGATGGAATAGTGGCTGCGCATTTCTCGACTATGATCGCGACAGCCATCTGGATCTTTTTGTCGCCAACTACATCGATCTCGATTTGAAGACCGCACCGCTGCCGGAATCGGGGCCCTGTACCTACAAAGGAATCATGGTCGCGTGCGGGCCGCCCGGGCTTGCTGCTGGAAAGAATTTGCTTTACCACAACAACGGCGACGGCACATTTACTGACGTCTCGAAAAAGAGCGGCATGTGGGACACCGTCGGGAACTATGCCCTGAGCGTTGCGGTTTCTGATCTTGATGATGACGGCTGGCCTGATATCTACGTGGCCAACGACTCGACGGCGGCGACTCTCTACCAGAATCAGAAAGACGGAACCTTTCGAGACATTGCTATCGAGGCCGGCGCGGCGCTCTCTCCCGATGGAAAACCGCAGGCCGGCATGGGTGTCTCGATCGGAGACTATGACCGAGACGGCAAGCTCGACATCGTGAAAACCAACTTTGCCGGAGATACTGACTCGCTCTATGCGAATCTTGGCGACGGTAACTTTCAGGATCGTACCTATGCTGCAGGGCTGGGTATCAATACACGCTACCTTGGATGGGGCGTGGGTTTTTTTGATATGGACAATGATGGCTGGTTAGACATTCTGGTGACCAACGGCCACGTGTACCCCGAGGTCAGCAGTTCCAAGGCAGAGGCTCCGTACGCGGAACGCAAGTACCTCTATCGCAACCTGCACAATGGCCGCTTCGAAGATGTTTCGGAGAAGGGTGGCCCCGGCATCACGGCTGCAGTTGCCGGAAGAGGCTGCGCCTTCGGTGACTATGACAATGACGGTGACATTGACGTGCTTGTCAACTGCGTGAATTCACTACCGCAACTGTTGCGTTGCGACTCGCAGTGGAAACGCTCCTGGATCAAGGTGAAGGCCGTCGGGGTAAAGTCGAACCGCACGGGCATTGGCGCTAAGGTGCGAGTGCTGGCGAAGACGCAAAAAGGATCATCGGATTCGCTACTGCAGGTGGATGAAGTTCGTAGCGGGGGCAGCTACTATTCCCAGAACGACATGCGGTTGCACTTCGGGCTCGACCAGGCGCAGGTAGTGGATTCGCTTGAAGTACGCTGGCCTTCTGGACAGGTGGATACGTTCAGGAATCTTCAAGTCAATCGCGTGTACGTTGTTTCCGAGGGCGCGAAGACTCCACAAATGGTTGCGCTACGCTGATTCAGCTGGTGGAGATCCCGGACCCGGTTGGCTCTTCCAGCAGCAAATCGAAGAGTGACTGCGCCATTCCACCGGCGCATGTCAGCCCAGGGTGAGCAGGACAAGCAGAATAGTTTCGGCTCTTGACGGTGGATGATTCACGGGTATGATAGTTCACTATAAGCGGTTAGCCGGTTGTTTGCTATTGGGCCAGAAATTCAGTTGCTCACCAGGAGCTTGCTCAGACATGCTCGTCGACCGCACCCTTTTGGCACTCCTCCTGGCCGTGATCTTCGCCATCGGGCCGCTCAGTCATGCCCAGGCTGTCGACGCCCAGGGCCACCCATGGTGGAAACACGCCGTCTTTTACGAACTCTATCCGCGAAGCTTTGCCGATAGCGACAATAGCGGCACCGGCGATCTGGCAGGGATTGCGTCCAAGCTCGACTACCTGAAACGACTGGGTGTGGACGCCATTTGGATCACGCCTTTCTATCCCTCGCCGCAAATCGACTTTGGCTACGATGTTTCGGACTTCGAGAACATCGATCCGATGTACGGAACTCTGGACGATTTTGACCATCTGCAAGCCAAAGCGAAGGCGCAGGGAATCCGCATTGTTCTGGATTTTGTAATCAATCACACCTCTGAACAGCACCCGTGGTTTGCTGATGCTCGATCCTCACCTACCGCCCCCCATCGCGATTGGTACATCTGGCGCAACGGACGAAGCCCCGGGCAACCGCCTAACAACTGGCGGTCCGACTTTGGCGGTCCGGCGTGGAAGCTCGATGTTGCATCTGGGCAATACTTCTACCACAACTTTGCGCCGGAGCAGCCCGACCTGAACTGGCGAAACCCTGCTGTGGAACAGGCTATGTTTGACGTAACGCGTTTTTGGTACAAGCGGGGAGTCTCCGGTTTTCGCCTGGATGCAATCGACTATCTCTTTGAAGATCCCGGCCTGCATGACAACCCGATCCTCCCTGGGAAGAACGACCGGGGCGAGCCAAACATGCAGGATAAGTACAACAGCAAACTGCCGGAGGTCCACGATGTACTCCGCAGGTTGCGGAGCGTGGCCGACCAATCAAACGCCGTGCTTGTCGGCGAAACCTATACCGATGACGCCAATGAGCTCAAGAAGTACTACGGCGCCCATGACGACGAGATTCAGCTGCCAATGAATTTCGTGTTCTGCACCATCGACAAGCTGTCAGCCCCGGAGTTCCGCAAGCAAATTGCCGCGGCAGAATCGACCGGTGAGTGGCCCGTCTACGTGATTGGCAACCACGACATGCCTCGGTCCTACGTGCGCTATGGCGACGGGCAGCACAACGACCAGATTGCCAAACTCATGGCCGCGCTCTACCTGACGCTACGAGGCACCGCCGTGATGTATTACGGCGAGGAACTGGGGATGGAAAACAATGACCCCAAGCGGCCGGAAGACATAAAGGACCCCGCGGGAAAGACAGGTGGCTGGCCGGAAAACAAGGGGCGGGATGGCGAGCGCACGCCAATGCAGTGGAACGGCTCAACCAACGCAGGTTTCACCCAAGGTACTCCGTGGCTCCCGGTTCCTGCCAGTTACAAAACACATAATGTGGCTGTTGAATCGACGGACCCGGATTCGATCCTGCACTTCTACCAGCGTCTCCTTGCGCTTCGCCACCAGGATCCAGCCCTATTGGAGGGAGACTATGTAGACCTGAAGCCGAAGAACGAGGCTCTGCTTGCGTATCTTCGACGGTTCGGGGATGAGTCGATGTTAGTCGTGCTCAACATGTCAGGCATGCCGCAAACCGTGTCCCTCGATTTAGCGGGGCGCCAAACCACACTGCTGTCCAGCCCGGTTTCACCGGTGCTCCCTAAGGTTTTTTCCGGGCTGCAGGAATTCAAACTGCAGCCCTTTGCGGTCTACATCGCGAGACTTTCAAGGTAGGTACAGTGCAAACAAAGAGCAGGCGCAATTTTATGAAAGCGGCAGGCGCGGTGTTAACCGGGGCTGCTGCCGTCGGATCGGGCGGCGGCGCTGCCGAAACCGGTACTCCGAACGAACGAAGTTTTGATGTAACCAGATTCGGCGCCAAAGGCGATGGCCATGCTGTGGATACACCTGCGATCAACAAGGCGATCGCTGCTGCCGCGGCGGCCGGTGGCGGCACGGTTGTTTTCCCGGCCGGAACCTACCTCTCCTATTCCATTCATCTCAAGAGCCACGTGTCGCTCTTTCTATCTGATGGCTCGACCATCCTTGGTGCCGACACGCCGGCAGATGGAGCTAACGCCTACGATCCGGCGGAGCCGAACCAGCCGTGGGAAAAGTACCAGGATTACGGCCATAGCCATTGGCATAACAGTTTGATCTGGGGCGAGAACCTGAAGAACCTTTCCATCTATGGTCCAGGACTCATCTGGGGCAAGGGTTTAAGCCGAGGCGAAAACTGGGGACCCGTCGCCGAAAATCCGGGTGTCGCCAACAAGGCCATCGCGCTCAAGAACTGCCAGAATGTGCTTCTGCGCGACTTCTCGATCCTGCATGGCGGCCATTTCGGCATTCTGGCTACCGGGGTCGATAACCTCACCATCGACAATCTCACCATCGATACGCAACGCGATGGCATCGACGTCGATTGCTGCAGGAACGTGAGGATCTCAAGTGTAGCGTGAATTCACCCTGGGACGACGGTATCTGCCTCAAGAGCTCTTTTGCTCTTGGATATGCGCGGGCAACAGAAAGGGTCACGATCAGCGATTGCTACCTGACCGGGATCTATGAAGAGGGCAGCCTGCTCGATGCGACTTACAAACGCTTTCCCGATAGCGCCCAGGTGGATCGAAACGGGCGTATCAAGTTTGGAACCGAATCGAACGGTGGGTTCAAGAATATCGCGGTATCGAACTGCGTCTTCGACGGGTGCTTTGGATTGGCAATCATCTCCGTGGATGGCGCGGTGATTGAGGACGTAACCATATCCAACATCGCCATGCGCGGGATTATCGGGGCCCCGGTCTTCATCCGCTTAGCATCACGGATGCGCGGGCCCGAGGGAATCCCCGTAGGCACGATCCGTAGAGTAAACATTAGCAATATCGTGTGCTCAGAAACGAATTCGCAAGCTTGCTCGCTGATCGTAGGAGTTCCCGGTCACGCGATCGAAGACGTCAAGCTAAGTAACATCGTGGTGCTCCATCCTGGCGCTGGGACGGCAAAGGACGCCGCGATCCAGCTGCCCGAAAAGGAGAAAGACTATCCGGAGCCCACCATGTTTGGTGAGACACCGGCCCACGGCTTCTTCATTCGCCACGCCACCGGTATCGAGATGAACGATATCCGGATCAAGGTCGAAAAGGCGGACGCACGCCCCTGTTTTTACCTCGAAGATGTGCACGACGCAACCTTCGCCCAGATCAAACTGCCAACGGATTCCGCCAAGCCGGCGTTCGTGCTCAAAGCTGTCAGTGATATTTCTATCTGGCGCACCAAGCCAGTGGCAGATATCGAGATCGATCAGGCGGAACATCGGGACCTATAGCTAGACCCGCGGCAGTGAAAACTGCCGAACGAAGGGCACAGCTGTTCCGACCACGAACCTTGGGTGCCCATATCCCCGATTTCCTGTGAAGCCTAGTGGGTTCCGGACACTTCATGCGCCTTTCCTTAAAGAAAATCGCCTTGGGTTTCTACATATTCGGAGTTGCGAATTGGCCGGCGGAAGACATTTTTGCCGTATTTGGATCAACGAACCGCCTAAGCTGTGCCAGCCCCGGACTTTAGTCCGGGGAAGCGGGTTTTCAAACCCGCGTGAACGCTCAGGTATATAGATTCAGGGCTTTAGCCCTGGTGCCGGGGCGTCCAATTCCATTTCCAAAGACGCCGATGACCACGCAAACAGCTCCGGTCTCTCGCTCAAGCCCGCTTTGACCGGATTCTCCCAAATGTAAGTGTGGTGGTGTTTGTAGTCCTCTGCGTCGCGAATGCGGTGATTGACGAAACTGGTTTGCCATATTTCAAAAGCAACATGTATTTCCCGCTTCGCGCGATAGGAGAAACCACCCTTGATCAACTGCAGTGCCTTTTCCAGCGGGACTTCCACTGCAGGGGTCAGCAGCAGATGGAAGTGATTGGGCATGATTACAAATTCATGCAGCAGAAACCGCCTCTTTCGACGATTCTCCGCAAGAACATCCACTAGAAGCTGAGCCATGCGATCGGATTGCAGAAGCGCGCGGCGTCCGACTGTCGTCGAGGTCACGAAGAACGTACGGGTTGATTGGGGAGCTTGGGGCATTTTCACCAGGGCTAAAGCCCGGTATTTGCCAAGATAACGCGTTCTCGCGGGTTTGACCCTGGACTGAAGTCCAGGGCTGGCACGGATCATGCTGTAGCCTGTCACAAACTATGGTGCCTAGGGTCCGCTGCCTGCCACCCTGGTTTGAGAATGTAGAACTAGGCCACAAAGCTTCCGACTCCTAAGGACCGTTAGGAGCGACCAAAGTAGCTTTTTGTCCCATCTCGATCTTGGTATTCCCTGCCATGGCTTCCAGGCGATCGACGTCGAAATATTTGTACAGATCGAGACAGAACAGATCCGGTGTGGAGCGAAAAACAAGTGGTCCCTTCAGCAAATCCCCCAGGCTCTCCAGCACCTCATTGCTCACCAAATTGTTGAATATCTCCGGCTCGAGAGCGGCCGCGATGAGGCCCACCATCTGACTGCGGATGCCTTCCGTCTCCAGGCGAATCGTATGTTGGCCAGTCGACTTCTGGAGCCATTTAGACGTGGCGAGCAGTTGAGCGACTTCCAGCCCCAGCGGTCGATCACCATCCGTGACCAACATCATTGGCCACACGGCTCCATTCGATTGCCGCGGCATGGTGGCGCCATTCAGTACGGTGTCGAGGGCCAATACCTGCTCTCCGCGATTCACCCGAGCGATGACCATGCTTTCGGATGCTTTGTAACCTTTGTCGTTGAGCACAATCGTGACCGGAGCCTCCGGTTGGGATGAGATGGCTTCTAGCCAGACACCGGTGGCGCTCAGTTCATTATCGAAATCGAAACGGTAGGCAAGCGTGTGCAACCCCAGGTGCTTGGTGTTGGCCGTTCGCCAGGCATTTTCTACCGCCACCGGCTTGTAACGGATGACGGATACCAATTGCTCTCTTTGCCCCTTAGCCCAGGAAGCACGGTCACTTTTGCTAACCGGCACCGCAGGCCGCACGATCTGACTACCGAGTTGCTTCGCCAGGGCCGCGACGGTCAGGTTGTTGGCGGGCAGGCCGACTGCGAGTTGTTGCGAGGTTCTGATTTCAGCATCGCTGTCGATCTCCTCCGGGGTAACGGGCAAATTGAAGTGCTTGGTGAAGAATGCGTAGGCCTGCTGCCGATTGTCGAGCTGATAGTTATGGGTGCCAGGGTCGCGGTTTTCGTGCCAGGCGAGCGCGGGCTCTTCACCGTAAAGTCTGAAGAATGGTTGAATCTGCTCGTAGATGTAGGGCTTAACCAGGTCAGCCCGAAAGCAGCAGTCATCTTCTGCGTTGTGAATCAACAGTGTCGGCCGCGGGGCCCGCAAAGCAACGAGAAAGGGATAATCCTCGTTTACCGTGAAGTCGGTTGGGCTCTCCTCTACCTCGTCAGTATCTTCCGGGCGATTAAGGTTGGATTGCTGCGATCCAAAGCCTGCTACTTCCACCGCAACCGCGACGCGTTCATCGAGAGAACTCAGAAACACCGTTTGCCAGCCGCCTCCTGAGAGCCCCGTCACGCCCAGCCGGGCCGGGTCGGCCTGCGGTAACGAAGCCAGGAAATCTAATCCCCGCCGCATGGAGAGATAAAAGAAGCCCACCGCGCTCGTGCCCACCAGGTCGAGTTGAGCGGTGTAATCGTGGGCATTCTCCGGTTGGGCCAGCTCGCCAAACCCGATCCAACTAAGGCTGAGCGCCAGAATCCCCCGCTTGGCAAAATTGATACAACGCTTCTGCTCGTATTCCACCGCATTGCCATTGGGCTCGTGACCAATCACATTCAGGATGGCTGGAACCCGCCCCTGCATCGATTCCGGCTCGTACAGGATGGCAGTGGAGGTAAAGCCGGGGACGATTTCATAGCGAAACTTGCGCAGCCGGTACCCCTTGCCGGTTTCAATGACCTCCGTTTGCTCGAAGTGAGGTGGGGCCGCGACCCAGTCCCGTGGCCAGCCGTGGTAAATAATGTCTTCGAGAACGTGCTTGCGCAGTTTCTGGCCGGCAGTGTTCCACTCCTCTGGGCGCCCGGGAGCATGCGGAGTAGAGATTCGCTCCATCAGGTATCTCTGCAGCTGAAAGTATGTCACTTCCGGTGCTTGAACCTGTGCTTGCAAAGCGCTGGCTACGGGCGTCGGATCCTGAGCGAAAGCCGAAACGGCGGCGATGAATAGACTGCCGGTCCAGAGAGCAAACTGCTTAGCCGTTCCAATCATCAAGAAAATTCCTCACTGAACTTTGCCGCAAAGTAAGTATGAACCACCCGTGTACTCTCGTTTACCAGAAAGATAAGAATGAAACCATATAAGACGCGACTACGATGCCGCCACAACATCGCTCGTGCGGTGAACTTTTCATGGTTTAGCGGCTGCAAGCTCTCTATCTCCTGTGAAAGAACACTCTATAAGCACTGACGCAGCGGCCGCGCGGTCCGTGAAAAATGACCTCGCCGCTAACCTCTTTGTCGCCGGAGACCCGCCCTGGGAATGCAGCAAAACACGCTGCCAAATAATAATCTAAAAAAAATACTTGACGGGACGAAAGCATGTAGGCATCATTACCGAAATAATCGCTTAGAAATGTGTGGGCCCTTTTTGGAGGTTCTCGTATGGTGCAGAAACTCACGGGCCTCGGTCGGCGGCGCCGTTCTTCCTTCCCGCTCATTAACCCCTTTTCACAATTTGAATCGCAACTATGGCGAAACATCGGGAGCCTCCTGGCGACGGCTGGTCTATTCGTCGTAGTCTGCATTTTGGGAAACGCCACCGCAATGGCCCAGGCGGTCTACGGCAGCATCGCCGGCACAGTCTTTGACGGTTCCGGCGCTCCCATTCCGAATGCCAGTGTGACCGTGACCAACGTGGAAAGGAACACCACGACCTCGGTTACCACCAATGAATCTGGCAACTACGCTCAGACCCACTTGATCATCGGCCACTACGCTGTCCGCGTAGAAGCTCCCGGCTTCAACGTCGAGCTTCAGGAAGGCGTCGAATTGGCCATCGATACGGTAAGCACGGTGGATTTCCACCTCAAGCCGGGAAAGGTCCAGGAGACGGTGCAGGTGACGGGCGAGGCCCCGCTGCTCAAGACTGAGCGCACCGACGTGGCCACGACGCTGAGTGAAAAGCAGGTGAGCGATCTGCCGACGTTTGGCCGTAACTTTACGGAATTGCTGCTCCAGACTCCAGGGGCGGTTCAGTTCAACTGGAACGACACGTCAACAGAAAATCCCCAGGGCGGTATTGCCGTCAATGTAAATGGGCAGATGTTCGTTGGGGTTGGCGGCCAGCTCGACGGCACCGACAACCGCGACATGATGTACGGCAACATGATCATCGTCCCAAATCTCGATTCGGTGGTAGAAGCCAAGATCACCAGCTCAAACTACGACGCGGAGTTCGGTTCGGCCAGCGCAGCCGTAGTGACGACGTCTACCAAGTCCGGTACCAATCAATTTCATGGCACCGCTTTCCTCTACCGCCGCAGTGATGTCTTTCAGGCCAGAGATCCGTTTACGCAATCGACGCCAGACCCGGTGACCGGCCTGCTCCTTCCGCACAGCCTGTGGGACCAGTTTGGCGGATCGATTGGCGGCCCGATTGTTAAGAACAAGATCTTCTTCTTCGGGGACTATCAGGGGACCAGGGCGAAAGATGGCGGTTCCGCAACCAGCGTAGTCCCGACGGCAGCGGAACGCACTGGAGATTTCAGCGCCTGGTTGCAAGGCCCCAGCCCGCAGATCATCTACAACCCATACGACGCCAACGGGAATATCATCGACCCATCCCTGCGCCAACCCTTTCCCGGCAATGTTATCCCGCAAAAATACCTCTCGGCGCCGGCTATGAATTTGTTGAAGTACGTACCGTTGCCCAACATCCCCAACGCGGCCCCGGGAATCAATAACTATGCCGGCGGCGGCCATGACGTGTTTCACGGGGATGCCACAAACGTTCGTATCGACTACTTCGCCAGCACCAAATTGACGATGTTTGAGCGCTATACCTTTACCCAGTTCCTCAAATCGGCGCCGGGGCTCTTCGGAGCCCTTGCAGGAGGACCCCAGCTAAACGGAATCGGGTATACGGGACTGGGTTCAACCCGGCCCCAAAGTAACGCCTTGGGCTTTAATTACGCCCTCAGGCCGTCCATCCTCACCGACTTTCGTTTTGGCTGGTATCGTCAGCGAATCTTCGTCAGCCCTCTGGTAGATGGCTCTTTCGCTACCGATGCGGGGGCACCCGGTCTCAACATACCAACAGATCCCACGACTTTGAACATGCCGAACTTTAACCTGAACGGCGATGGCGGGTTCCAGTTTGGTTCGTCGCTTTATAACAATTGCAATTGTCCGCTGACGGAGAAGATGCAGCAATTCCAGTTCATTAATAACTGGTCCTTTACCAGGGGCAACCATACTTTCAAGGTCGGTGGCGATATCAGACGCTTGCAGAATCTGCGCGTGCCCAGCGATCAACACCGTGCCGGGCAGGTTACGTTTACTGGCGATATCACCTTGGGACCGGCGTCCGGCGGACTGCCGGTGGCCTCCTATCTCCTGGGCGAAGTGAACTCATTCAGTCGATATGTTTCGAGTTCCTTGCATGCCGGGGAACGGCAGACGCGAACATTCACTTACGCTCAAGATACCTGGCGCCTATCCCCACGGATAGCCGTCAACTATGGCCTGCGATGGGAAATTTATAACCCTCAAACCGTCACGAGTGCCCGTAATGGAGGATGGTTGCAACTGGACACAGGAGAAATCAAGGTTGCAGGAGTCAACGGTGTGCCGTTGAACGGTGGTGTTCGCAACACGTATACCAATCTCGCGCCGCGGCTGGGTTTGGCATACCAGGTCACTCCAAAGACGGTGATCCGGGCTGGTTATGGCCGTACCTTCGATGTCGGAACGTTCGGTTCGATCTTTGGCCACAGCGTCACCCAAAACCTCCCAGTCCTGGGAGTGCAGAGCATCAATCCTTCGAACTCCTGGCAGAGCGTATTCAATCTGGCCGTGGGGCCACCAGCTCTCGATCCAGCGACCGTATTAGACAGCCAGCCTACCGGGCCTGACGGCAATCATCTTTATCCCAACGGTGTGCGCGCATGGGTATACCCGCAGAAGATGCGTCTGCCTACCGTGGATGCGTGGAATGCCACCATCCAGCATCAACTGACACGCACCATCTCCATCGAGACTGGTTACGTCGGCAATAAAGGAACCCATGTCACGTTGGACGGGAGCCCCTATGACGATGAGAACGCGCCGTCGATCGTCGGCTTCGCGGATGGCGTATCCACCGATCAACGCCGGCCCTACTTTGCCAAGTTTGGTTGGAACTCACCCCTCTATTACTTTGGCAACGACACAGATAACCATTACAACTCGCTCCAAAGCAAAGTAGAAAAGCGCTTTAGCGGCGGCCTTCAGCTCCTGGCTAACTACACTTACTCTCATGCCAAGAGTCATGACCAGCCGTACTTCGACATCGACCGTAACCTTTGGTACGGGCGTCCAGATTGGCAAAGGAACAACGTGCTGGTGGTGTCTAACATCTACGAACTCCCGTTTGGGACCGGGAAGCGATTCCTGACAAATAGCTCGCGCTTGGTCGACCTGGCCGTGGGCGGGTGGCGCATCAGTAGTAACAACGTTTGGATGAGCGCCCAGGGTTTCAATACCAGTTACAACGAATGCAGTTCTGATAACGACGTAGGTAGTTGCCATCCAGATCGCATTGGAACTACCGGGGTCTCCAATCGCTCTCGCGCGAACTGGTATGCAGTCGCATCGCCACTGCTGAACAACGGAGACACGAGCGGGCCTTGGCGCCGGCCGCAGATCGGCACCTTTGGCGACGATGTACGAAACTCTCTCTCGGGTCCTCGCTGGAAGCAAACCGATGCATCGTTTTTGAAGGCGTTTAGTGTTGTGCCCGAAAGGCTGAATGCACAATTCCGGGTGGACGCATTCAACCTGTTCAATCACGTCAATGCCGGCAATCCTGGTGGGTGCGTCGATTGCAGTAATGCTGGCGTTATCCAGAGCCAGGCGCCCAATGCCGCCATGCGCAATCTGGAGTTTGGCGTAAGGTTCGAATTCTAGGGAGAGGTACGGCTTTTACGGACTGCAGAAAAACTCTTTCGTCCGAAGGGGACGGGCTTTAAAGACTGCGTGAGAACTGCGAATTTGCATTCTGTCCCTGCAAACGAGCTCTGGGTGCCCCATATCTCGCTCGTTTTTTGCGAGATATGGGATACCACGGACCTCAACTGCCCGCTCCCGAGGGATGAATCCAAAGCTTAGGGCGCCTAGAAGCTAAAAAGTTACGAAGATAGGGCTGTGGTATCCCACATCTCGCGAAAAACGAGCGAGATATGGGGGCATCCAGGATCTGTGGTCAGGATAGAGACTTGTTTGGAAAGAGGTTCTCACGCAGACTGTTTGGCCGCCGGGGTACCTTCTTCCTTTCGTTTTTGGAGAACCACCCTGTCGTGGCTATTTGCTCGTCATGGCTCCTCTGGGTTAGAAAGTAAGCATGTCAGCGAGCTATCGGCAGACGTTCCTCTGTGCGCTGCTGCGCTCAGTAGTTGTTTGGTCAAGTCTGGTTAGTGCGATGCAAACGCTGGCCCTTGGACAGGCGCCGGTTCCAGATGAATCACCCGGCGCAACAATCAATCGCGCGGACAAATTGATACGGCAGGGAAAAACTACAGAGGCTATCGCTGTACTCGAGCCGTTGGCGCAAAAGAACCCACCGGTAAGCGGCGTAGAGACCTTACTCGGAAGAGCCTACTTTACAAGCAAGACTTATCAGCAGGCTATCCTTCATCTGCTGCACGCCATGGATCAGGCGCCGGAAGATTGGGAATCCATCCAGTTGCTGGCTCTGAGCTACTATGCCTTGGGAAAATGCCAGGAAACCGTGCCCCTTCTGGAAAAAGTAAGCCCTCATCTACCCCAGGGGCAGGCAGACGCCCCGTATATTCTGGGCGTTTGCTACGCACGGCTCCAGCAATGGGAAAATGCACGCAAAGCGTTCGCCGGTATGTTCGGCGTTTCTCCTGAGAGCCCCATGGCCCACCTGATGCTGGCCAAGATGCTCGTCCGTTTGCAGCTGGAAGATCAGGCGCCCCCCGAAATCGAAAAGGCACTCGCGCTCGATCCACGCCTTCCCATGGCGCATTTCCTTTTAGGTGAGATCTGGCTTTACAAGATGGATGCTCAGCGCGCGCTTCCGGAATTCCAGAAAGAACTGGCGATCAACCCTTCCGTCTGGCTTGTTTATTGGCGTCTGGGCGACACCTACATGCGGCTTAAACAGTATGACGAAGCCGAGAAGGCCCTCAAGCAGGCCCTATGGCTGAATGAATCGTTCACCGGCTCTTACCTGATGCTGGGACAAATCGAGTTGCAAAAGGATGACCCGGAGCTGGCGCGTGGTTTCCTGGAACGTGCCGTAAAGCTGGATCCGCAAAATTACTACGCGCACTATGCCCTCGGCCGCTCCTATCAAAAGCTGGGGCGCACCGACGATGCCAATCGTGAATTCGCACTGCAGCGCTCTCTTCGCGCGGAAAAGCACACCGCGGAAGAAGATACGATGGAGCAGATGACGCACTAGCTCTTTCATGGAACCCATGCCCCCCACCAACATATCCAGACGCGATCACCTGAAGACGATACTTGCAGCCGCTATCCTTGCCCGAACAGACGGGGCGCATGCCTTAACCACGTCTGCAAGTTTTCCTGCTCCCACTCCGCCCGGCCATGAGCGAAGAATCCAGTGGTGGAGAGAGGCGAAGTTTGGCATGTTCGTCCACTGGGGGCTCTATAGCCTGCTGTGCCGGGACGCCTGGGCGATGGGCGATGAGGATATCCCGTTGAACGAATACGTGTTGCTTGCCAAGCAGTTTCAGCCGCAACCCAACGCCGCGCGCGAGTGGGCCAGTCTGGCTCGCAAAAGCGGCATGAAGTACATGGTGATGACTGCCAAGCACCATGAGGGATTCTGTCTATTCGATTCTCAGCTGACCGGCTACTGCGCACCGAAACAAGGCCCGCGCCGTGATCTGGTCAAGGAGTATGTCGAGGCGGCCCGTGCAGAAGGGTTGCGCGTGGGTCTGTACTATTCGCTCATGGACTGGCACCATCCTGACTGGCTGCATGTAAAAGAGGATGAGGCCGCGCGAAAGCGATTTGTCGAGTACACCTACGGCCAGATTCGCGAGCTCATGTCGAACTACGGCAAGATCGATATTCTCTGGTACGACATGGCCGTGCCTCTGGATGCGAAGGGCTGGGAATCGGAGAAGATGAACAAAATGGTTCTAGATCTTCAGCCTGACATTATCGTGAATAACAGGAATCTCCTTCCCGGAGACTTTTCCACGCCCGAACAGAGCACGCAGGCAACGAAGGGTGACTGGGAGTCCTCCATGACGATGAACGACAGCTGGGGCTACGTTACGAATGATAACAACTGGAAATCGCCACATCACCTGATACAGAATCTGGTGGAGTGTGCTCGAGATGGCGGGAACTATTTGCTCAATATCGGGCCAAAAGCGGACGGTTCTGTGCCCGAGCCCAGCGTTCGGATTCTGAATGAAGTGGGCCAATGGTTGTCCGGCAATGGGGCCGCCATCTACGCTACTGACAAGTGCCTGTTCCTGCATGGTGATATCTGTGGGTTCACGCGCAAAAAGAATACGTTATTCACGCATGTCTATTTTTGGCCTGGAGAGACCGTCACCATTGGCGGGGTCACAACCAGGGTGAGATCCGCGAAGCTATTGGCTAACAACGCAGATGTCACCTTCACCCAAAAGGGACGCCAGCTGATTTTCTCCCACTTGCCGGCCCAGGCGCCGGACAATCCAGTGACGGTAATCATGGCTGAGTGCGAGTCAGAGCCCATCCAGCACGCGCTCTCTTCTCAAGTAGATATTGCGTAAAAGCCAAATTTCTCAAGACGAGCGCGGCGCGCCTTGACAAGCAGCGGAAAAACTCAATGCTGAGAGTACGGGCTGGTAGGTACGGGTTTCAGCCCGTACCTAAACCCAGCAAAAACATCTGGCCCATACAGGCTGCGGAAAAACTCTCGGTTGACGAAAAATCGCTCCCTCAGCGGCTTAAAACCTCTGCGTAGAGTTTCTACATTTTCAGAGCCAGGGGGTGGGGCGGCGGACCCTAGGCACCATAGTTTGTAGCAGGCTACAGGCTTGATCCGAGCCAGCCCCGGACTTCAGTCCGGGGAAGCGGGTTTTCAAACCCGCGAGAACGCTTTATCTTGCAAATGACCGGGCTTTTAGCCCCGGTGAGAATGCCCCAAGCTCCCCAATCAACCCGTACGTTTTTCGTGACCTCGACGACAGCCGGACGCCGCGCGCTTCTTCAATCCGATCGCATGGCTCAGCTTCTGGTGGATGTTCTTGCGGAGAATCGTCGAAAGAGGCGGTTTCTGCTGCATGAATTTGTGATCATGCCCAATCACTTCCACCTGCTGCTGACACCTGCAGCGGAAACCCCGCTGGAAAAGGCACTGCAATTCATCAAGGGCGGTTTCTGCTATCGCGCGAAACGGGAAATTCATTTTGCTTTTGAAATATGGCAAGCCAGTTTCGTGAATCACCGCGTTCGCGACGCAGAGGATTACAAACACCACACGTACATTTGGGAGAATCCGGTCAGAGCGGGCTTGAGCGAGAGACCGGAGCTGTTTGCGTGGTCATCGGCGTCTCTGGGGATGGAATTGGACGCCCCGCCACCAGGGCTAAAGCCCTGAATTTATATATTGGAGCGTTCACGCGGGCTTGAAAACCCGCTCCCCCGGACTGAAGTCCGGGGCTGGCACAGCTTAAGCTGTTCGTTGATCCAAGTACGGCAAAATGTCTTCCGCCGGCCAATTCGCAGCTCCAGAAATGTAGAAACTCGAGGGTACGGCCTTTAGGCCGTACGTTTGGGAGTCAAGATGAATCGGCTTCAGCCGCTGAGGGCGGCTCAAGTGAACACAAGAGATGCCCTCAGGGGCTAAAGCCGGTCCTATGTTGGGTGGTTAACGTACGGGCTGAAGCCCGTACCCTTCAAAACGGGAGTTCTCACACACGCTCTAAAGCCCAGCCTTTTCTTCTCTTCTTTCGAGTGCGCCGCGGTCCCATTGGGCCAGGGTTGCTCCTGCCTCGTAGGAGCTTTGGAGGAAGGCCAGGAGTGCGTCATCCGGCGAGGGCTCATTGAGGAGATCTTCGTACAGGTAGACGAATTCACCCAGGGCTTTGTTGTAGACGGCCTTTGCGGGCTGGATCGATGCGTTTTCCAGGCCCTTCGGCGCTGGAGCAGCATAGCAA
>DASRRN010000373.1:0-14385 GCA_035695685.1 Acidobacteriaceae bacterium
GCTAGTCCTGGGTACATCAAGAAACATGATTGAGTCCCGCAGGGACGGCTGAAGGAGTGTTGCGTCGCGGCCCATTTTCAGCCGTCCCTGCGGGACTGGCCGTCCTTTCAAATCCAACCCAGGACTGGCGTCCTGGGCTAAGTTCAGCCGTCCCTTCGGGACTAAATTCTAAATCCCGGTTTTCACCCATGCCCTAAAGCCCTCATCTTTGTTGGGCCCTTTATGGCCCGACTAAAGTCGTGCCGTGATACAAAGCATCAGAGGCGACATCTCCGGCCGTTGCAGCGCTTGCCAGACGAGAAATTAAGTCGGCTTTCCATTGGGGAGCCATTGCGGCTTCCATGTGGTCTGGGCGAGCCACGCGATCGGTTCTATCATCGACCCGATCGCTCGCGTCATATGGGGAAAGTCGATGCCGGCGATTTCGTCGCTTGGCTGGTGGTAGTCGGCGTGAAGCCCAAAACTGGAAACGGTTTGGGCAATGATTCCCCGCCGGGCAAGACTATAGTTATCCGACCGCTTAAAGAAATTTTGTGCTGGGTGAGGGTCGGCAACCAGGGCGGCACCGTGGCGCACGAGTTCCGGGCCGAGGTTAGTGCGCCCGAAACCGGTGAGCCACAGCCCGTCCTGGGGCAGAGCGGGATCACGGCGGCCGATCATTTCAAACTCCAGGTTGGCCACGATCTGATCCAGCGGCACCGGAGAATGATCAAGAAAATATCGATTTCCGTAACCTCCGATTTCTTCTGAACCAAAGAGGACGAAGAGCACGGTGCGGAGAGGCCGGGCCCTACCTGCAAAGACCCGCGCCAGTTCGATGACTGCGGTCGTTCCAGAAGCATCGTCATCGGCGCCGTTATAAATCCGATCGCCCTTCTTCTCCGGCCCAATCCCTAGGTGATCCAGGTGGGCGGTGAGCAGGATCGCACCTTTTCCCGAATCGGAGCCCCGCAGAATGCCTACGACGTTCCACGTCTCTTTTCTGGGCACCTGGGCAAACCCCGCCAGGCGGCGGGCGATGGGAGGCGGCAGGGTCGTGGGGAGTGGGGCCTTTTGCAGGAAACTGCCGTGATCGCCGCCCGGCTCCAGGCCAAACCCGGCGAACAGCGAGGCGGCGTAGAGTGCGGCCAGATGTTCGTCGCGGGTGCCGCTACCGCGTCCCTGCAGCTCATCGGAAGCAAGAAAGCTCATATCGCCACGGATGCAAGGGGTGCAGAGGGCTGCCTGCGCCGATTTCATCATCTGGCTATGGCAGGCAGTCACGCCCAGCGACATCGCACACAGAACTGCCTTGGTTAGCAAACGCATCGGGAAAGTATAATGGAGGTCTTCCGAGTACTTTCACTGAGCGGATACCTGCGCCTCATCGTCTGGTGCTTTGAGACTGCCCCAACGAAAAACAGGTTACTGGTAAGGGACCATCGATGCGCCGAATTCAGGGTTTGTGTTGCTTGTTGCTCCTTGGTGTGACCGGTTGCGATTTTTTTACTCCTCAAACCAACAGTGGTGGCGGCACCAATACCGGCGACTACATCTATGTGGGCAATGGAAACAATACCTTCATAGCCGGTTTCAGCGTCAACAGCAGCGGAGGACTCTCCGTTCTCAGCAACTCGCCCTACAACAACGGAGTGGCCGCGCAATCGCTGGCGGTGACACCTGCCAATACGTTCCTGTACGCGGGAACAACCAACGGCATCTACGAATACCTAATTAATAGCGACGGTTCGATTACCGTTCAGAACGGTGGCAGCGCCGTCGCTCAGGACATGGTTGCAACCCAGATGCAGGTCGATAGCACCGGAGGCTATCTGCTGGCATCGGGCGTGGGTACGTCGATTGGGGCGCAGGCCATCGGCATTTACACAATCAACGCCACGACAGGCTTGCTAACCGCGGTCACGGGTTCTCCTCTAGCCCTCTATACCGGTAACGGCAACACACCAGTCGTGGTCACGCCGACCGGAATGCTCATCACTCCTAACAACTCTATCGTTTATGTTTCCCTCGGCACGCTGGGCGTGCAGGTGCTGACCCTGGGTACGGGAGGCGCTCTCAGTGCGGGTTCTGCCGCCACTATCCTGCCCCCTATCAGTACTTCGACCAGCCCATCGGACACAGGGCTGGCGAGTGATCCTCTGTCCGCGTTCCTGTTTGTAGCCGAGATTAATACCGGCCTTCGCGTTCTGAGCATAGGCACCGGTGGCTCGCTCAAAGAAGTTTCTGGTTCGCCCTACGCCGTAGGAACAGGACCAACCGGAGTGATCCTGGATACGACGGGCAGCTATGTCTATGTCGCGAATAAGGGCAGCAACAATATCAGCGCTTTCACGCTCACGGCGGCCTCGGGGAAACTGACGGCAATTGCAGGATCCCCGTTCGCTTCGGGAGGACAGTTGCCGATCGCGATGATTAATGACAATACTAAGAAATTCGTGGCGGTTATCAATTCAGGGCCCAACGGCACCACGGGCAACAGCGACCTGCAGGTTTTCAGCTTCGACGCTACCACGGACGGAAAACTCAACCCTGTTTCGACCGCCACGACAGGCACTGATCCGACGAATCCTCAGTCCCTCGCAGCCTCGCATTAGAGGGGTGTGAGAATCGAGTGTCTCTGGAGCTTGAGAACGATCTGCTCTGTTCCGACAAGCGCCGATCTCGATCCGCGGCCTGAATCCAACGATCGAGGATATAAGTACAACAAAAGTTGCAAGGTTTCGCTTGCTGTTGTCATCCACGAAACAATTGAGCGCTATACAACCCATGCGCCATTTCACTGAAGCGCTTTGCGTGGGGACCATAAGTAGCAGCACTGTGTCTTGGATTTTTCTCCGAACTCGATGGTCTAATGCTGACAGGGAGACTCGCCCCTCGTATGTTTGCTGTCTGGTCAATGTTTCGCCGAACTGGCCCGCGCCGGCTTCTTTGCTCCGCACTGTGCGTTGCACTGACAACCGCTATGAGTGGCTGCACCCGTTTGCGCGAGCACCTCAAGCCCGAAATGGTCTACGTTGTGGCCAAGCAAACCTACCTGAGAGATCGGGTGGCCGCTGTATCAAATCGAGTCGCCCTGGTGAGCAATGGACAAGCGCTGGAAGTAGTCGAACACGGCCGCCGATTCCTGAAGACCAAGACCGCAAAGGGTGAGGTGGGCTGGATCGAAGAACATATGATCATCGATCAGGCCACATACGACCAATTTGCCAAGCTCGCACAACAGCACGCGCATGACCCGGTAGTGGCCACGGGTGTTCTGCGTGACGACCTCTACCTGCATGTAAAACCTGGCCGCGAGACGGACCGGTTCTATTTGCTCCCGGAAAACGAAAAGCTTCAGTTATTGATACGTGCTTCGGTGCCTAAGCCGGCGCCGCCCCAGGGCTTTCTTCCGGCGGCCCATCCCACTGTGAACAACGCAAAGGGGAAGAAGTCAGCAGTGGCAGGGGAGCCACCCGTCCCGATGGAAGACTGGTGGCTCGTACGAGACAGTAAGGGACAGGTTGGTTGGATGCTTTCACGCCGGCTCGATGTGGATGTTCCGGATGAGATTGCAGGTTATTCCGAAGGGCAGAAAATCGTGGGTGCTTATATCCTAACCAAGGTCTACGATTCGGCATCTTCGCTGCCCGACAAGCTGGTACCCGAATATGTCTCCGTCACCAATGCCTATAAGGACGGCCTTCCTTACGATTTCGATCAGGTTCGCATTTTTACCTGGAATACGAAGAAGCATCGCTACGAAACAGCCTACCGGCAGCGGAACCTCGAAGGCTTACTGCCGGTCTCTGTAAGTGTGAGCAAGAACGCCCAGGGTCAGCCGGTGCCCACGTTCTCGATCACCGTAGCCACGAGTGAGGCAGTCAAGGTTGATCCGCTCACGGGGGTGACGCGCCCTGCTGAAACCGAAGTGCTGAGCTATCAGCTTGAGTCCGGCATGGTCAAGCGTGTTACGCAGGCAGGGGCGCCAGGTCCGACGCCAGTATCTAACAAGGCCAAGCCGGCCGTGGCACATTCCCATCATCATCGCGGGAAGGGCAAAGCGGCCGGCGGTTAAAGCGGTTTAACAATTGGTGTAGACCGAAGCAAAGGACCTTTTCGTGGTTTTCTCCCAAGGAAAACCACTCCTCGCGGCCTTTTGTCAGGCCACAGTAATTGTGAAACCTCTCTAGATAACCCCAGATCCCGGCCACCCGCAACACACCTTCCACTATCACGAGTCAGCTCAGAAAATCTGCGATCGCCGCCACCACCATCTCTTGCTCCTGAAACGTGAGTTGGGGGTAGATAGGCAGCGCCAATACCTCTTCGGCCGCGCGCTCACTCTCAGGAAAGGCCCCGGTGGGATAGCCCAGGCTCTGCAACGCGGGTTGCTGATGGAGTGCCAGGGGATAGTAAATCTCTGATCCGATCCCCCGCTCCAGGAGAAAGGCTTTCATTTGATCCCGGCGGCGAGCCCGGATGACGTACTGGTGGAAAACGTGCGTGGCCCTGGACTTCGTCTTTGGCAGGACCACTCCGTTCTGTGGATAAGGCCCGGTGTCAATGAGGCCCGCCTGTTCAAAAAGGACCCGGTAGTGTTCAGCCAGGAGGCGGCGCTCGCCATTCCAGTCATCAATGTAGGCGAGTTTCACCAGCAAGACTGCTGCCTGCACTGTGTCCATGCGGCAATTCCATCCGACCTCGTCGTGGTGGTAGCGGCGGCGCATTCCATGCACTCGCGAGAGGCGGACGCGTCCAGCGATGGTCTCTGTCCCAGTCGTCACCATACCCGCGTCGCCGGCGGCGCTGAGGTTCTTGGTGGGGTAGAAGCTGAAAGCGGCAGCGTCGCCCAGAGAGCCCGCGCGGCGTCCATCCCAGCAAGCCCCGAACGCCTGCGCTGCGTCTTCGACCAGGAATACATTGTGCTCCTGCTTCAGTAGCTCGAAGGACTCCCAGTCGACAGTTTGTCCGTAAAGGTGAACGGGCAGGATCCCTCGAGCCGCGGGTGCAGCTCCCAGGCAGGCTCTGGCCGTTGCGGGATCCAGGTTGAAGGTTTCCGGATCGATATCCGCGAGCAAGGGCTGCGCTCCGGTGCGGAGAATGGCGCTCACCGTGGCAAAGAAACTGAAGGCGGGGGTGACAACCGCATCGCCGCGACGGATCCCCGCCCCTTCGAGCGCGAGCCATAGAGCGTCGGTGCCAGAAGAGCAAGCGATGGCGTGAGCTACCCCGCATTTTTCCGCGGCGGCGCGCTCAAACTCCGCCACCTGGGGACCCAAAATGAAAGACTGAGAGGAAAAAACGCTTTCCACGGCCTTGAGGAGCTCAGGCCCGATGGCACGATATTCGCGCGAAAGGTCCAGGTTCGGCACCCTTAGCCGGGAACCGACCGAACTTTCCTTCCTGTCTGCCACGTTCGTAATGGTAGCACCGTGAATCGGCGTAGACTGCCGGCGCCGAGGATGCATCTAAGTCCGTCAGATGTGTGCCATATGGCGTCTTTGCACGGTTTTTGCGCCATCAGCCTTCCCGGGGTCCGAACGCAACCCAGGAAGGCGTGTAAACTTTCAATAGCAGGACTTGAGCGCGTTCCGGCTCAGAGCCCAACTTTGCAGTAGCTGCAAGAGCTTGAGCATTTTCCATAACGCATTTAGACCATCGTAGAAATGGGAGATCGGCACATGGACAATAAGCCGGCACAGAACATTCAGGACACGTTTCTTAATACGGTCCGAAAAGATAAGACTCCGATCACGATATACCTGGTCAGCGGAGTTAAACTCACAGGCAAAATACGCTCTTTCGACAAGTATTCTGTGTTGCTTGAAAACAACAGTCAGGAGCAGTTGATTTTTAAGCATGCCATCTCAACGGTGGTGAGCACACGCTCTGTGCTGCATACCGATCATCGTCCGAGCACCGGGGTTGGCCATCCACCCGCCAGCGCTCCGGGCCTGGGCGGAGCGCGTCCGGACACCGCGGTGGCAGAAGGCTAGCAAGCAATCCGCAGCGGCTTCGATGAGGGTCTGCTGAAAATCACTGGCGTTCAAGCGGACAGGGCACTGCTTGTCGGTGTCGAGTTCGTCTCGCGGCCGCGGGCGTTGCCGCGTTCCGCTGCACTGGCTCGGGAAGCAGCAAAGCTCTCCGAGATCGCCAGATCTGGAGGCGACGCGGCGGGGGAAGAGCCTCGTCCTGCCATTCCTGACAGCGGTGCGGCCTTTGCAGAATTTCGCGAGTTGGTCGCCGGCGCGGGGGCGGAAATTGTCGCCGAAGTGCTGCAGCGAAGACCCAGGCCGGATCCCGCTACCTTGGTCGGCAAAGGCAAAGTGGAAGAGATTGCGGCGGTCGCCGAATCGGCACAAGCCACGTTAATTCTCGTTGATCACGACCTCACCCCCACGCAACTCAGAAACCTGGAACGGGCGTTGCCAGTCCGGGTAGTAGACCGCACCCAGCTTATTCTCGACATTTTCGCGCGCCACGCGCGCAGCCGCGAGGGCCAGCTGCAGGTAGAGCTGGCACAGCTGGAGTACATGCTGCCGAGGCTAGCCGGGCGAGGCGCAGCGATGTCTCAGCTGGGCGGCGGGATTGGGACCCGGGGACCCGGCGAAACCCAGTTGGAGACCGACCGGCGCAAGATCCAGCGGAAGCTTCTCCAACTCAAGCGTGAACTCGAGGAGGTCCGCCGGGTGCGTGCGCAGCAGCGGCACCGCCGGGCGGCAGTCCCGGTGCCTACGATTGCACTGGTCGGGTACACGAACGCGGGCAAGAGCACGCTGTTCAATCGACTTACCGACGCCGGCGTCCTGGCTTCGTCGCGCATGTTTTCCACTCTCGACCCCAAGCTGCGCACGCTGGTGCTGCCCTCGCGCAGGAAGGTCCTTGTATCGGACACTGTCGGCTTCATTAGTAACCTGCCGCACACCCTCATCACTTCCTTCCGAGCCACTCTGGAAGAAGTGGAAAAGGCAGAAGTGCTTCTGCAGGTGCAGGACTGCTCGAGCCCGCATCGGGAAGAACAAAAAAAGGAAGTGGAGAAGGTGCTTGGCGAACTGGGTGCACTGGGCAAGCCAATTCTCCCGGTTTTGAACAAAATCGACTTACTGCCACCCGCGGAGCGATTGGCGTACGCGGCCGATCCCACGTCGGCGGCCATTTCGGCGCAAACGGGCGAAGGTATCGCCCACTTGCTCGAGCTTATGGATCGGGCTCTCACTGCAGACCCCATTGTTGAGGACAAGTTCATAGTTCCACAGCGGGAAGGCGCGGTTTTGGCCGCCCTGGATGCCGGAGCGTTGATTCTGAAGCGCGAGTTTTCAGGCGATTTGGTCGAACTGGCGGTCGCTGGGCCTGCCTCATTGCTGGCGCGATATAGCCAGTATAGGGGCGCCAAAAATGGACTGAAAGTAAGGACGGGCCGGGGGGGTGGGAGCGGAGCGACTTCCCACGAGACCGGCCCCGTCTGACCCTGATCTGGGTCTAGGAAGTAGCTAAAGTATACGCTTGACTCCACCGATCCACAACGGATAAACCTACTCCCGGAAGACGCTGACCCTTTGGCAGCGCGCCCCCAGGTTCCGCTGCCCATGATGACGACAAATTGGGCGCCAGAAGTTTGACAGCCAAATTTCGCCTCTGTTAAAAACAAAGGTCCCGGCTGTCACTACCGACTCTCCGCCCACAATCTACCCATATACTGAACATTTGGCATGAACGAGACCTTACATCAACTCGGCGGACTACTGCTCGGCTCCGTCCCGACCATTTTTTTGTTTCTTTTCCTGGTAATTCTCTACAGATTTCTGGTTTACGGCCCCCTGACGCGGGTGCTGAGCGAGCGGCGCGAGCGGACCGAAGGGGCGATTGAGCAAGCCAATGCGGCGACCGCTGCCGCCGCGGCAAAAACCCAGGAGTACGAGGCCCAACTGCGGGCTGCGCGCTCCAAAATCTTCCAGGCACGGCAACAGAAGCTGGAACACTGGAATCGTGAACGCGACGCTGCGATCGCGGAAGCGCATGAAGCCGCCCAGCGGCAGGTCGAAGAGGCAAAATCAGCATTAAAGGCGCAAGCCACCGCCGCCCATCGCACCCTCGAGGACTCTATCGACGAGCTTGCCGGTGAGATTCTCCGCGCCATCCTTCCCAAAAGCGGCGCAACTCTGGAGAGTGTCCGTTGATCTTCTCACGCTTTTCCTTCTACTTATTTCTTCTGTTGTGCCTGGGTGGCGCACTCGGCCTGCCGGCGCGGGCCCTGCAGGCGGCGCCCACCAAGCCAGCGCCCACTGCAAAAAGCACGCAACCCTCCGCCGAGACCATGGCACAGGAATCCGAATCCGGCGACAATGTTTATCGCCATTCAACTTCAGTAAGACTGCTTGGGCGTTGGTTGCATCTGGATCAGGAATCCTCGGCGCGGCTGTTCGAATACCTGAACTTTGCCATTCTCGCTGGGGCCATCCTGTTTGCCATGTTCAAGTACCTGCCCAAGACGTTCCGGGCTAACCGGGAGGACATCCAGAATCGTCTGCTGGACGCGCGGACCGCCACGCAGCAGGCCAATGAACGCCTGGCTGCGATCGAGCAACGGCTTTCGCGGCTGGATGAGGAAATCGCGGCGATCGCCAAGCAGGCGGAGAAGGACAGCGTCGAGGATGAGGCCCGCATTAAGGCCTCTATCGAAACCGAGCGGCAACGAATCGTTGAGGCAGCGAGAAGGGACATTGCCGCGGCATCGAGTGCAGCCCAGCGGGATCTGAAGCGGTTTGCTGCAGGGCTGGCGGTGGATCGCGCAGCCCAAAGGATAGCGTTGACCGAAGAGGATGACCGCGCGCTGGTGCGGGAGTTCTCAAGCGGACTTAGCCTGCAAGCCCGCAACGGAGGCAAGAACTGATGTCTGCTTTTGCCGCCCGATATGCACGCGCCTTCGCCGACGTGGTGTTCGACGCGAAGTTGAACTCCTCAGAAGTGGAGCAGCAACTGAATGACTTTGCTGCCACCTTCGCAGGGAGTAAGGATCTGAGAGAGGTTCTTTTGAATCCTTCCATCCCGGCGGCAAAGAGGGTGTCCATCCTTGACACGGTCAACGGTCGAATTGGCTGCGGGCCCAAGGTGAGAAACTTCCTGGCGGTTCTGATCAGCCACGAACGGCTGGCGGCTCTGAGCGAGATTATCGAGGAGTGCCGGTTGGAGATGAATCGGCGCATGTCGATCTCCGACGCTGAAGTGGTGACGGCGCGCCCACTCCAGGACCAGGAGCGGGCAACGCTGGAAGGCGAAGTTGCGGAGCTGGCCGGCACCAGGATTAATGCAACCTTCCGCCAGGACAAGTCGCTGATCGGCGGAGTGATTGTGCGCATTGGCAGCACCATCTACGACGGCTCTGTGCGCGGCCGTCTAGATCGCTTGAGAGAGCGGCTGGCGGCCAGCTAAGCAGATCCGTAAGACAACCAAGAACAAGAGAATTGACGGAAGAACGTATGGCTCAGATCAACGCAGACGAGATTACGCAGCTCCTTAAGGAGCAGATTCAAAACTACGATGCGGAGATTCGCGTCGATGAGACCGGGACCATCATTTCGCTCGGTGACGGCATCGCCCGCATCCACGGCCTGGACAAGGCGATGGCGGGAGAGATGCTGAAGTTTCCCCACGGAGTGGAAGGCCTGGCCATGAACCTCGACGAGGATCAGGTCGGCTGCGTCATCCTGGGCGATTACACCGAGCTGCGCGAGGGAGATGAGGTCAGGCGAAGCGGCGAGATCATGAGCGTGCCGGTGGGTAATGGCATGATCGGCCGCGTGGTCAACGCAATCGGTCAGCCTATCGATGACCGCGGCCCCATCGAAGGGACTGAGCTCGCGCCCATCGAACGTATCGCTCCGGGTGTGGTCGACCGGCAGGGTGTACGCGAGCCCATGTCGACCGGCCTCAAGGCGATCGACAGCATGATCCCGATCGGCCGCGGGCAGCGCGAACTGATTATTGGCGATCGCCAAACGGGTAAGACAGCCATAGCGCTCGACACCATCATCAATAGCGCCAAGAACAACCTGATCTGCATTTATTGCGCTGTCGGACAGAAGCGATCGTCGGTCGCCCAGGTTGTCCAGACACTGAACGAGCATGGCGCTATGGACTACACCATTGTGGTTGCGGCCACCGCGTCGGAGCCGGCGCCCATGCAATACCTGGCCCCGTATGCCGCTACCGCCATGGGTGAATATTTCCGCGATAGCGGCCGCCATGCGCTCATCATCTACGACGATCTTTCCAAGCACGCGGTTGCGTATCGCGAGATTTCGCTGCTGCTGCGCCGTCCGCCCGGTCGGGAAGCTTATCCAGGCGATGTGTTCTACCTTCACTCGCGCCTGCTGGAGCGCTCGGCCAAGTTGAGCGATGCCAAGGGTGGCGGCTCACTGACCGCGTTGCCCATCATCGAGACCCAGGCCGGAGACGTCTCCGCTTACATTCCGACCAACGTCATCTCCATCACCGACGGGCAAATTTACCTGGAAGGCGACTTGTTCAATTCCGGTGTTCGCCCTGCGGTGAACGTAGGCCTTTCCGTGAGCCGCGTCGGGGGCAGTGCGCAGATCAAGGCCATGCGCCAGGTGGCGGGTACCTTGAAGCTTGACCTGGCGCAGTTCCGGGAGCTCGCGGCTTTCGCCCAATTCGGCAGCGATCTGGACAAGGTGACCCTGAACCAGCTCAACCGCGGCCAACGGCTCACCGAGATTCTGAAACAGCCGCAGTTCTCACCGCTCTCGACCGAGAAGCAGATCATCGTCATCTTTGCCGGCACCAACGGATTTCTCGACGACCTCAAAGTGGAGGAGATCCACGCTTTCGAGGCCGGGCTTTATCCATACCTTGATTCCGCACAATCTGGATTGCTGCATGACATTGTGAGCAAGAAAGCGCTGGATGATGATCTGAGAAATCGCATCAAAGCTGCGTTGACGGAATACAAACAGAACTTCCTCTCCGAGCACCGTGATGCGGCCCTCAAGGAGTCGTCGGTAAAGCCGCTTTCGGAAGAAGAGAAGAAACAGGAAGAAACCAAGAAGGCCTGAACCGCATGGCAAACGTTCTCGATCTACGACGGCGCATTCGCAGCGTAAAAAGTACGCGCCAGATCACGAAAGCAATGAAGATGATCGCCGCCGCCAAGCTGCGGCGGGCGCAGGAGCGCGCCATCTCCGGGCGGCCCTACGCCAGCATGCTGGCCAGCGTGATTGGTTCGCTGATGCGCCATATTGAACTGTACGATCCCCAGACTGGAGACGTGCGTCACCCCTTGCTGCTGGCGCGGGAGGAGAAGCAGGCGCTGCTCATCGTTGTTTCCGGAGATAAGGGATTTGCCGGCGGCTTCAATGGAAACATTACCAAGGCAGCTTTTCGTTACATCAGTGAGCACAGCGAACAGGAGATCGACATTGCTGCCATCGGACGCAAGGCGCGGGAGCTTTTTCGCCGCCGTTATGGTATTGCAACATTTGTCGAGAAGCAGGGCAGCCAGGAGAAAGCCAACGACCCGGCCGAGGGCACCGACGATCGAGACCCCGGCGGGCCGCCGCCGCCGGAGGAGAAGAGCCGGGGTGAGCGCAAACACCAGATTGAAGTGGCGGGGGATTACCCCGGCATGCTGGATAAACCCAGCTTCGAGCAAGTAGCGTTATTGGCGCGTGAGGTGGTTCACCGCTACATCGAAGAAGAGCTCGACGCGGTTTACCTGGTTTATAACGAGTTCAAATCGGTGATGGCTCAGCGGGTAGTGGTAGAGCGCATTCTACCCATCATTGAACCGGGCCAGCGGGATATCAAGCAGTCCGAAGAGCTGAGCCATGAGGAGCTCGAGGAGATGGCGCTCGCGGCGGCTCACTCAGGCATAAGCGTCAAGGAAGCCGACAGTAGCGAGGCCGAGGAGGAGGCGAGGCATTTTGGGACTGCGGAAGTGGATTACATCTATGACCAGCCGCCGCGGGAGCTTCTGGATGGTCTTCTACGCCAGTACGTCGCGTCACAGATCTATCACGCCTTGATTGAGTCCAGCGCCGCCGAGCAGGCCGCGCGCATGACCGCCATGGACGCGGCTACCAGTAACGCTTCTGAGATGATCGACTCGCTTACGCTCACCATGAACCGGGTGCGCCAGGCCGCGATCACCAAGGAGATTATCGAGATTGTCAGCGGTGCCGCCGCGCTTTGAGCGGTCTGAGTTGTGGGGTTCCTGTACGGGCTAAACGTGCTGCGGAAAGGGTCTTTGCACGAAGGGCACGGCTTCAGCCGTGCCGTAGACGTCATATGCGCTACGTGGCTTTAGCCGCTGGGGTACGCTTTTGAAGACTGGCAGGGCGAAAAGACGTTACCTCAGGGGCTAAAGCCCTCATCAGACTCAGCCAAATGCGGCACGGCTGAAGCCGTGCCCTTCGTGCAAGTTTTTTCGCAGCGTGTGATGGCCGTCTTTGAGCGCTGAAGGACCAGAGCGGCTTTTAGTCGCTGAAGGAAAGAAAAAGTTATGGCAGAAAATATTGGCAAAGTGATTCAGATTTCCGGACCGGCGGTCGATGTGCAATTCGAAGAAGCGACCATGCCCCCGATCTACCAGGCACTGCGGGTGACCAGCGAAGGTTTCGATGTTCCGCTACCCATCAACGTGGTGTTGGAGGTAGAGCAGCACATCGGAGAAGGCCGGGTTCGGTGCGTGGCAATGGAGTCGACCGAGGGCATGGTGCGGGGCATGAAGTGCCTCGACCTGGGCTCGCAGATTTCGGTCCCCGTGGGGGTCGCAACGCTCGGCCGCATCCTCAACGTGATTGGTGAGCCGGTCGACGAGTTAGGGCCGGTCAACGCGAAGGAACGTTGGCCGATCCATCGCGCCGCGCCCTCTTTCGAAGATCAGGCCACGGGCGAGGAAATGTTTGAGACCGGGGTCAAGGTCATCGATCTGATCCAGCCCTTTTTGAAAGGCGGCAAGATCGGTCTATTCGGCGGCGCCGGCGTGGGCAAGACCGTCATCATCCAGGAACTGATCAACAATGTGGCCAGCAAGCACGGCGGCGTTTCCGTCTTCGCCGGGGTCGGCGAACGCACCCGTGAAGGAACCGACCTGTGGAATGAGTTTGAAGAATCGGGCGTTATCAACTCGAAGGATCGCGAGAAATCAAAAGCGGCGTTGGTTTACGGACAGATGACGGAGCCGCCTGGAGCACGCCTGCGCGTAGCCCTCACCGCGCTCACCATTGCTGAATATTTCCGCGATGAAGAGGGTGGCGACACGCTCCTGTTCATCGACAACATCTTCCGTTTCACGCAGGCGGGCTCCGAAGTCTCAACCTTGCTCGGCCGCATGCCGTCAGCCGTGGGCTATCAGCCTAACCTGGCGACGGAAATGGGGGAACTGCAGGAGAGAATCACCTCCACCAAAACGGGTTCCGTAACTTCGGTGCAAGCGATTTATGTGCCTGCCGATGACTTTACCGATCCTGCGCCGGCGACGACCTTTGCTCACCTGGATGCGACCACGGTGCTTTCCCGCGCGCTGACGGAGATCGGGATCTACCCGGCGGTCGATCCGCTGGCCTCCACTTCGCGCATTCTCACTCCCCGCGTGGTGGGTGAAGAACACTACGCGGTGGCCCAGGGGGTTAAGCGCATTCTGCAGCGGTTTAAAGATCTACAGGATATTATCGCCATCCTGGGCATTGACGAGCTCTCTGAGGACGACAAGCTCACCGTGAATCGCGCCCGCAAAGTGCAGCGTTTCCTTTCCCAACCCTTCCATGTGGCCGAGGTATTTACCGGAGCGCCGGGAAAGTACGTCAAGGTTGAGGACACAGTGCGCAGCTTCAAGGAGATCATCGAGGGCAAGCACGACGACATCCCGGAGCAGGCCTTTTACATGAAGGGCACCATCGAGGAAGTGCTCGAAGCAGCCAAGAGCATGAAGGATAAATAACCTTAATGGCAGATGCAGGCAATCAACTACATGTCCGGCTGGTGACGCCGGATAAGGTTCTGATCGACCAGGAAGCGGATGCGGTCGAGCTTCCATCGAAGTCCGGCTATATGGAGGTGCTTTATGGGCATGCTCCCTTGCTGGCCGAACTCGGCGTGGGCGAGGTACGGCTGCACGGCGGTGGTAACGGCGACCAGACGTACTTCGTAGTGTGGGGCTTTGTGGAGGTGTTGCCGGACCGGGTGACGATCCTGGCGCAGGCCGCCATCAAGCCGGAAGAGATTGATGCCGGTGAAGCACAGCGGGAACTCGAAAGCGGCCAGAAGATGTGGAACGAAGCCGGTGAGGATGCAGAGAAGTATGCGCAGGCTAACGAAGTCATCCATGAGGCCCAGGCGAAGTTAGCCAGCGCCCATGCCGGCTGAATCGCAACCACCTCTGGTGTG
>DASRRN010000374.1:0-3018 GCA_035695685.1 Acidobacteriaceae bacterium
CTCTACATCCTCTACACTTCGGGGACTACGGGTAAGCCCAAGGGTCTAGTGCACACCACAGGTGGTTATTCGGTGCAAACCTACCTGACCAGCAAACTGATCTTCGATCTAAAGCCAGACGATGTTTATTGGTGCACCGCCGACATTGGCTGGGTCACGGGTCACTCCTATGTCGTCTATGGCGCCCTGCAGAACGGCGTCACCACGGTAATGTATGAAGGCGCGCCTAACTATCCCGAAGCGGATCGCTTATGGAAGATGGTCGATGACCACAAGGTCACCGTTTTCTACACCGCTCCGACTGCTATACGAGCGTGCATCAAGTGGGGTGATCAATATCCCTTACGCCACTCGCTTGCCAGCTTGCGCCTTCTGGGCACGGTAGGTGAACCCATCAATCCCGAGGCCTGGATCTGGTATCGCGAGATCATCGGCAAGGGGCGCTGTCCGATCGTCGATACCTGGTGGCAGACGGAAACCGGCGCTATCATGCTGGCGCCGATGCCTGGCGCGATTCCCACCAAGCCTGGTTCGGCCACGCGCCCCTTCCTCGGCATCGAGCCCGCCATCGTCAACCGCGAAGGCGAGACCGTGCCTCCAGGCAGCGGCGGATTGCTGGTGATTCGCCGCCCCTGGCCTTCTATGGCCCGCACCATCTTCAATGATCCTGACCGCTACGCCAAGACGTACTGGTCGGAAATTCCTGGCTGCTACTTTAGCGGCGACGGCGCTCGGGTTGACCAGGATGGCGACTACTGGTTGATGGGACGGGTCGATGATGTCATCAACGTGAGTGGGCACCGGCTGGGAACGATGGAAGTGGAGTCCGCATTGGTGGCGCACCCCAAGGTGGCTGAGGCCGCAGTTGTGGGCCGCCCGCACGATTTGAAAGGGCAGGCAATCGCGGCCTTCGTTTCGCTGGAAAGCAGTCATCAGCCGTCGCCTCAGCTCAAAGAGGAGCTGCGCGAATGGGTAGCCAAGGAGATCGGCCCCCTGGCCCGTCCGGATGACATCCGTTTCACGCAAGCGCTGCCCAAGACTCGCAGTGGTAAGATCATGCGCCGCTTACTGCGCGAGCTAGCGACCAGCGGAGAAATCAAGGGCGATACCACCACTCTCGAGGACTTTACCGTTATCGCCCAACTGCGTGGTTCGGAAGAATGATGGCCAAACAGCAGGCCCCTCCACTGCGCTACCCCGGATTTCCTGTGGACCTTGGTGGCGTTGGCTGATCTCATGCGCCTTTCCTTAAAGAGAAAGGCGCACACGCAGCTTTGTCCAGTGCTGCGTGGCAGGAAATCCGGGTACGCTCCGGGTCGAAAAACATCTTCCTAAGGGGCGGAAGGTGAACTAAAAGCAGCTCCCGCGGTGGCTAAAGCCGGACAGATTTGCAATCACGTATCGACGGCCTGAAGGGGGTGTGTGAGACTCGGGATTTGGAATTTAGCCCCGAAGAGCCGTCCCCGTTCGACAAGTTCAGGGCAGGCTCTTCGGGACTGAAAATTACTCCGGACTGTGCCTTGGGTCGCCGGCTTCCGTTGTCGGTTCCGGTTCAGAATCAGCCTTGGGCAAGTACTCCTCCACCGTAAAGTAGAAGGTGCTGCCGCTGCCCGGATTGCTCTCCGCCCAGATGCGGCCTCCATGTTGATTGACGATGCCACGGCATAACGCCAAGCCCATGCCGGTACCGCCTGCCAGGCGCGAATCCGAAGCGTCTGCCTGCTGGAAACGATCGAAAATTAAGTCCAGCTTTTCTGCAGGAATACCCTGGCCCTGGTCCTGGACCTCGAAGGTGACTTCCTTGTCGCTGCTCGTCCTCGCGGCCAGACGGATCTCGCCCCCCTTCTCAGAGAACTTGATCGCATTGCGGATCAGATTGCCCAGCACTTGGAGGATGCGATCACCGTCCACCCATACATCCACCGGCTGTGCGTCGATTCGGAAAGTCAATCCCGCCCTGGCAGCGCTCGTTCGCTCCGGATCCATCGCGCGCCGTAACAAGTCGATGGCATTCCATTCACTCTTGTGCAAAGGCAGACTACCTTTTTCAATGCGCTCGAAGTCGACAATGTCGTTGACCAGGCGAACCAGACGATCGCAGTTTGCCAGTGCGATATCCAGCATGGGCCGAATCTTCTCCGGACGCTTTTCCAGTGCCCCGCTGGCAACCAGGCCCAGGGCAGCTCGCAGTGAAGTGAGCGGCGTGCGTAGCTCGTGGCTGACTGTGGCGATAAACTCATCCTTCATCCGGTCCAGCCGGCGCCGTTCCGTAACGTCGGTAAAGGCAACAACGATGCCGTCCACCTGGCCGCTTTCCACCAACGGGCACGCAACATATTCAACCGGCAGCGACTTTCCATCTTTCCGCCAAAATACATCGGCGTCGACGTGCAATGGAGCTTCCCGCTTTACGCTGCCGAAGATGGGTGACTCTTCCGCGGGGTAAGGTGAGCCGTCTGCATGCGAGTGATGAATCAGCGCATGCATGTTTTGTCCCAGGAGCTCCTGCGGCGAATAGCCCAACATCTCTGCTCCGCTGCGATTGATGAAGGTGAGCCGGCCATCCATATCCATGCCCCAGATACCGTCACCGACTGAGTCCAGAATCGATTCATGCCGGCGCGTGAGCGCATTGAGCTCGTCTTCGGCCTGCGTCTGCTCTGTGATGTCGATACCATGGCTGAGTACAAAGGGATCCATGCCCGGTAGCTGCAACAGCTTGTTGCGATAAGCGACGATGCACAACTGGCCCGCTTTTCCACGCAGATAAAAGCGCCCCTGGTGATCCCCGTCCGGGTCTTGCTTCAGGGCCTCGAAATACGCGTCATAATCCGCCAGGTGATCGGTGTCGATATAGTTGCGCAGCGGAGTGCCGATCAGTTCTTCCTGCTCGTAGCCCAGAGTGGCGGAGGCGTATGAGTTGACAGAGAGCAGAACGCCATTCAGATCGTGGGTGCAGATGAAGCCCAGGCTGCTTTCCACCAACTGCCGGTATCGTTCTTCACTGCTGCGCAGAGC
>DASRRN010000375.1:0-18270 GCA_035695685.1 Acidobacteriaceae bacterium
GATCCTCTCGGACCGGTTTCGCAAGCTGCCGGTTACCTGTTCAGTGAGTTCGCCCGTCTCGGCATCCTCGAAAGCCAGTTCTTTACTAACGACAAGACCTTCGAAGCCCGACCCAAGCTGGCTCCGGATCCCAGGGTGCGCGATGCGTTCAATGGCGCCGTCAATCAGGGCGACCAGCTTGCAAACGCGGTGCTAAAGCAGCATCCCGAGGATAACAACGCTCTCTTTGCCAAAGTCCTGGCGCTTGGCCTGCGGTCAGATTACGCCGCATTGATTGACAAGCAGGATTTTGCCTCGCTGCGGTACATGAAGCAAGGCCGTATCCTTGCGCAACAGTTACTGAGGCAAAAGCCGGACGAGTACGACGCTATGCTGGCCCTCGGGGTAGAAAACTACCTGACCGGCATCAAGCCGGCACCGGTGCGGTGGATGCTGAGCTTAGGCGGCATCAATCCGAACAAGGAGCTGGGAATTCGCGAGCTCGTGCAAACCGCCGCCCATGGAGATCTCTTGAAGCCCTTCGCCAAGCTGCTGCTGGCAGTGGCCGCGTTGCGCGACAAGAACAATCAGCAAGGGTGCGATTTGCTGCATCAACTCGCAGTTGCCTATCCGCGCAATGCTCTCTATCGTAATGGAGCCCCCGAATGCCGTTAAATACCTAGCGCTTCGCCTTGCTGATGGGAACTACCTGCACCGTCGCATCCCGAATCTCCGCGAGAAATCGGTTAAGGACCGAGCCGTGCAAAAGAATATCGAATCGGGAGCGCGCCGATTGTCCGAACACCACGTGCGAGATGCTCTCCTGTTGCGCGAACTCGATCAGCGCATCGGCGACATGTTTATCCTTGAGCACGACCACCTGCGCGCCCAGCTCGCGGGCCAGACGTTGA
Organism: Acidobacteriaceae bacterium; assembly: GCA_035695685.1. GTDB lineage: Bacteria > Acidobacteriota > Terriglobia > Terriglobales > Acidobacteriaceae > PALSA-350. The sequence goes on from DASRRN010000375.1 coordinate 891, forward strand.
TACTCTTCCATGCGCTGGTACTCCGCCGCGTCTCCATGCCGGGCATCCTCGTCCGGTGACTCAACCCGCACCGCGTACCAGTTGGTGGCCAGGCGCCCGGCAATGCGGGATCCCACCCGCAACAGGCGTTCGGCTCCCGGACGAGGAGACAGGCAGACCATCACCTTCTCCGGTATAGGAGCCTGTTCCAAACCCTGGCTTCGGCGATATTCCGCCGCCCGGGAACCAACCTCTTCCGCGGTTGTGCGCAGCGCAAGCTCCCGCAGCATATTGAGATTGCCTTTGCGGAAAAAGTTGGCCAGCGACTGCTCGATCTTCTCCGCGGCATAGATCTTGCCTTGTTTGAGCCGTGATCGCAGCTCCTCTACCGTGACGTCCACATTCACGACTTCATCGGCCCGCTTCAGGAAACTATCCGGAATCGTTTCCCGGATCTGGGTATCCGCGGAACGCGAAACCGAATCGTTGAGAGTTTCAAGATGCTGTATGTTGACCGCGGTCATTACGTTGATGCCGGCGTCCAGCAATTCCAGTACATCTTCATAACGCTTGCGGTTTCTCGATCCCGGCACGTTGGTGTGTGCCAGTTCATCCACGATGCAAAATTGAGGATGCCGGGCTAGGATCGCATCCAGATCCATCTCCTCCAGAACCACCGATCGATAAGGGATGGCTCGCCGCGGAATGAGTTCCAGGTCCTTTACCTGGTCTTGCGTATCCTTGCGGCCGTGAGGTTCGATCAGTCCGATGATGACGTCGAGGCCCTGCTTCGTCATCAGGTGCGCATCCTCGAGCATCTGGTAAGTCTTGCCCACGCCGGGCGCGGCCCCGATGTAGACGCGCAGTTTTGCCGGCTCTGGCGCGGCGGGTGTGATGTCGGTCGAGGGTTCGGTCATCTCTCTTGCGAAGATTAAAGCATCAGGCGAGAAACCCCAACAGCGGTTCCACCCTGCGCGTCGATCGAAGGGGAACCAATGCTTTAACCGACCTCGATCGGATGCCGCGTGGGTACGGTGGTGGCGACGGGGAGAGTAAAAGTAAAGGTAGCTCCGTGGCCGAGCCTGCTCTCCACGGAGACCTGGCCACCCAGCAATTCGACCAGCCGGCGCACCAGGGCAAGCCCCAGGCCGGTCCCCTGATCGTGCGCCGCGTTGAAGCGGCCAAACAGGTTTGGCAGCCGATCGGTCTCGATACCCCTGCCGGAGTCACGCACGAAAAATTGCACCTTTTCCTTCTCCTCCTTTGCCTGTAGCAGGATGGTGCCGTTCTCCGGTGTGTAGCGCACCGCATTGCTCATCAGGTTATCCATGATGCTCCGCAAAGCCCGGCGATCTCCATTCACATAAGAGAGGTCGGCAAATGCCTCGATCTGCACATCGATGTTCTTGGCCCGCACTTCATCGCGTGTCCGCGAGTAGGCGTCGCGCAGGATATCGATGGGGCGGAATCGATCCATACGGATCTCGCGCCGTCCGGTATCGATTTCGGAAACCTCGATCAAATCGGACATGAGGTCGTTGAGACGCTCCGCATCCTCCTCGGCTCCGTTGAGTACATCCGCCTGCAAGGGACGCAGTTCGCCCGCGAAACCTGAGGTGAGCGTGTACAGGCTCAGTCGAAGCTGTTCCAGCGGCTGGCGCAATTTTTTCGAGGCCACACTGAGGAAGCGAGTCTTAAAGCGATCGATGTCCTGCATCTGCGTGATGTCCTCAAGCACGCTGACCGCTCCCAGCAATTTGCCTTCGAGATCTCGCATGGGTGTCGTGCGCAGGCGATAGCTGCGCTGTCCCTCGCCCAGCTTCATGGGCAGCATGGCGGCTTCATTATCGCTGTTCATGGATTGCCGCATGGACACTGCGTCGCGCACGGCCCGCAGGATCCTCTCTCCTCCCGGCGTGTTGGTCAGCGCCATGCGATCCGCGGCGGCTTCGCCCAGCACTTCGCTTGCGGCTTGGTTCACTTTCAGCACATGCCCCTTCGCGTCGGTGACGATCACCGGTTCGAAAATCGATTGCACCACGGCGTCCGAGAGCTGCTGGTCCATCTGCTTGCGTCCATATTCCGTGTCGCGCAAGTCGCGAAGCCGCACCGCCATGCGGTTGAGCTCGGTCGCAATGGTGCCCAGGTCGTCCCGGGTTCGCCACTCGATGCGTTGTTGTAAATCGCCCTGCCCAATACGGCGCGCTGCGGCGGCCGTGCGCCGGATCGGCCGGATGATGGAGAAAAGAAAGCCGGCGGCGATCGCAATTCCGCTCAGCGTGCACAGGGTCGTGATCATCGTAGCTTGCCGGGCCAGCACAGAACGTGCCTGCACTGCCGTGGAGAGGGAGGCGTGGTGGTCGAGTGCGGCTGCCTGGTGGAGAGACAGGGAATCATGCAGGCCGACGGCAAGCAACAGGGCGAGAAGGAGAACGTAACCGAAAATGAGTCTCTGATAGAGCGTCAACATGAACGATCTCTCCGCGCTTTTCCGATTATTATTTTGCGCCTTCCGGGAGGTGAAGCAAAGCTCCGCTTAGGCGGCAAACGCGGACTCGGGCATTGGTGAATGGACATGGGAAGCCCGTGCTTGCCTCGGCCGGCAACACGATCCAGGTGACGCCGAGGGGCTGGAGCCGAGCCAGCCGCAGCTTATCGGTGGCGCTGTTGAGCTGCGCTGTGGCCGCGGATTGTTGCTCCCATGAAAGTGCCGCCTGGGGAAAGTTGCTCGCGATTCCTCCGTCTTTAAACCAATCCGCCACCGCGCTTCTCTCTGCGGTTGCGCGAAACCCCTGGGCATCCTCTCCGGCGCTTTCAATGTAATCATTATCGAGCGCGAAGATAGCATCGTCGGGCGTGTTGGCGCGAATCCATAGGAAGGCCTGCTGCCACCGATTGCGTGGCGTCAGCCCCGGCCATTCCACATGGTCGGACTCCGGATAGGTAAGCCTCTGGCCGGTAAAGAGAGCCGCCAAAATCAAAAGACAGAGCACGGCGATCGCCCGCTTGTGCCGTTGCGCCAACGTGGCCAACAGCCCGCCGCCCAGCAAGACGCCCGCCAGGTAGACAAAGTGGAAAATTCTCAACACTTGCAGTCGCGCCAACAGGAGACTTCCGCTGCGATGCACAAAACAAAGGGATACAAGGAGCCCGCAACTGCCGGTCACGGTCGCTGCAATTGCGAGCGTTCGGGCAGCCCACGGCATGCGGCGGCGAAAGCCCGCGAACCCTAGCAGCATCAGCGGTAGCAGTAGACCTGGATATTCGTACCATCGCCAGCTGGAAAGAAAAAAATAAGACCGGCTAAGGGCCGCGCGGTTGTACGCAAGGCTGGGATCTGCGTGACGTGTGGCTACGAAGACGACTGCACCCAGCAGCCACCCCATTCCCAAAACCACGCCCAGAGCCAACCACATGTTTCTCCGGGCAAGTGCAAGCGTCAGCATGCTGATCGCCGCGTAGCCAGCCATCAAGGGGTGGAGCAGCGCGGCCAAAGTGAGCCAGAGGAAGCACTTCGCCCATTTCTCGTCGAGCACTGCCGCCAACGCGAAAAGACAGAGCGGTGTGGAAAAGGAGCGCGCCGTGACGTACGGATCCATGATGGAAAGCGACGTGCCCGCAACCGGAAGAGTGAAGCAGCATGCCGCCAGCAACACCGCTCCCCAGCAGGAACGGGGCGTCGAGAATATTCGTATGGCTACGCTCCATGACCCGAGAAGGAACAGAAAGATCGAAGCCATATGGCAAACCAGCAGCAACGCCGGCAGGAATCCCCAGTGCAGCACTAGCGGGGCCAGAACATGGGCGAAAATCGAGAGATGCGTGGGCGATGAGGCGAATACCGCGTCGGATTGGTAGAGGCTGGGATTGGCCAGCTTTTTGATGCCGGTAACGTAGACCGCTCCATCATCGGCCAGCGGATGGTAACCATGGACCAGAAGCACCGCCGGCGTGAGTAGTGCGATCGTAGTAATGGGGTGGCGCGTGAGCCAGGGAAATGGCAGATCCTTCCACTTCGCTTCGCTGTCCTCGGGACTACAAACTGTTTTAGCCATTTGCCTCAGCGACTTCGAGCCTCTGTCATTTCGCCCCGTCCCGGCGCGTGCCAGGAGATCCGAATTTCCCAAGCGAAGTACGGGACCAAGCCTAGCCTACCGGTAGCAGGACTTAAGGCGCATAGGGCGCTTAGGGCGCACACTTTCCCCCGCGGCCGCCGATGGAGTACATCTGCGGCTGGTCGAAAGATCTGCTTCCTCGGAGACGGGTACGGCTTCACAGGCTGCGGAAAAACCGAATTCTTTGAAGGGGACGGCCTTCAGGCCGTCCGTAAGTGATTGAAAATCTGTTCGGCTTTAGCCGCTGAGGGGACGGGTTTCGCCCCCTGTTCGGCCTTTTTCCGCAGCCTGTTCAGCCCGTACATGGAGTTTCTACATATTTCGGAGTTGCGGATTCGCCGGCTGAAGACATTTTTGCCGTATTTCGATCAACGAACCGCCTAAGCTGTGCCAGGGACAAGCCCTGGACTTCACTCCATAAGCGCTAACTTGTTTGGAATGTTTTTCTTCAAAACTCCCACAAGATCGTCATCCTGATAGCCTGTGACTTTTTCGATTTTCTCGTGTTTTTGCACCCGACCAGATGTTTTTCAGTCCCCTCCAGGAAGGCGTCATCCTGAGCGAAGCGCCTCGCAGATCTATTGCATAACAGAGGGTTTATGGCGCGGAGTCGAAGGACCCCGGCGATGCTTGTTGGCAGATGCTCTTTGGAGCTTTCCGGCCACAGACTACAAGGGAAATTAAAAAAGTCACGGCCTCTGAGCGGAGCGCTTCGCAGATATTGCATAACAGAGGGTTTGATGGCGCGGAGTCGAAGAGCCTGTCCCGAGCATAGCCGAGGGAACCTCGAGGATGCCTATCTTGCCTATGCCGTTGGGAGCTTTTCAACCACCGAAGCCCGCGTACAGGATCTTGTTGCGGTACCCACCTGATGGTCACGGGTACATCTTTTCATGCGCCGTAATCATCTTCCATCCCCAGGTCTGTGCAAGGTCTTTGAACTCGGGATTGATGGTGCGCATGAGGTTGATTTGGGGAGCTTGGGGCATTTTCACCAGGGCTAAAGCCCGGTCGTTGCAAGATAAGGCGTTCTCGCGGGTTTGAAAACCCGCTTCCCCGGACTGAAGTCCGGGGCTGGCACAGATCATGCTGTAGCCTGTCACAAACTATGGTGCCTAGGGTCCGCTGCCTGCCGCCCTGGTGTTGAAAAATGTGAAACTCCAGGGTACCCTCTTCAGCCCGTACATAAACCACGCAATAAGAATTGGCCTTTAGGCTCTGAGGGAGCGCCTTTTACCTCGTCGTCGGGCTCCTCATTCGGAGACTTAGGGCGCATAAGGCGCACACTTTCCCCGCGGCAGTCGCTCCACGCAGTACAGTTCCGCCTTCTCACTGCTGCTGATAGCGGCAGAGCACGTCTTCGAGAGTCACCATGCCCTCCAGGGTGCCCTTGCTGGCTCGATTCTGGATGGGCAGAACTGGCCAGCGTGCCAGGTAGGGGATCGCGCTATCCAGCGGCAAATCCGGAAAGAGGAGCGGTATCCGGTCAGGCTTGAGGGCGCGTTCGAGAGGAGTGTCCGGGGTCTGCGTCGCCGCGATGGACGTGTATTCGCCTCGATTCATCGCGTACCAGGAACCATCCCGGAGCTTTACCAGCAACATTGGGGCATCGGCGATCGCCAGTTGAGCGGACACTTCCTGCAAGGTCGCCGTCCCAGGAAATACCGGGAGGGTCACTGGACGCAAGGCATCCTCCAAATGCAAGACGCTCTCCTCGCGCTGCTCCTCCATGGAAGGCAGATCGAGTCCGTCCTGATGGGTGAAGGTTTCGAAAATCGGATACGGCTGCAGACTGCGAGAGACCAGGTAGGCAATGGTATTTGCCAGAATCACCGGAAGCACAATGGAGTAATTGCCGCTGACTTCAAGCACCATGAAGACCGAGGTCAACGGGACGCGCAAGAAGGCAGCGAACAGAACCCCCATGCCTACCAGCGCATACGAACCGACCGAAATAGGAAAGCTGGTAAAGAAGATCTTCTCAAAAGTCCCAATCGAGGCCCCCAGCATCGCTCCGATAAACAGCGTGGGGGCAAACATTCCTCCCGGGGTTCCACTGGAAAAGGAGATAGTCGTCGCCACAATCTTGAGCAAGGCGAGAGCAAGAAGAAACTTCCACGTGAACTGACCGTGCATAGCCTGGTCAATCACGTTGTATCCCGGCCCCATCACCTGCGGAGCCCCGAAATAAGCGATCGCCCCGACAATGAGGCCGGCGATCGGTGGCTGGATATAGAAGGTCCAGCGGGGAAGGCGCCGAAGACGAGGCCGCAAATAGCCGAGGGCCTTGGACAAGAGAAGTGAGGCGACACCACCCGCGATGCCGAGAACCGCGTAGGCGAGAAGTTCCTGGGGCCCTTTCAACGTCACCACCGGGATGCGAAACATCGGCTCCGGACCCCAGAACCAGCGCGCTACAACGACGCTGGAAATAGCGGCCAGCACAATGGAGCCGAGAACGGCCGCGCTCCATCGTCCAATTACTTCTTCCACCACGAAAAGAATGGCGGAGATGGGTGCGTTGAACGCTGCCGCAAGGCCCGCGGCCGCCCCTATCGGGGCAAACATCCGCAGCCGTTCCCGCGAAAGATTAAGTCGACGGCTGACTATGGAGGCTACGCCCGCCCCGATTTGAAGAGAAGGGTCTTCGGGGCCAAGCGAGAATCCGCCACCGATGGCCAGCCCCGCGGTGATAAATTTCCCCATCACCATTCTGAAAGAGATGTAACCGTTGTAGATGTAAAGCGCTGCCTTGGTCTGGTTGATGCCGCTGCCGCGGGCCCCGGGAAAGACAAGCTGAACCAGGGCCGCCACCACCAGCCCCACGCCCATGGGTACCAAAAATAACCGGAGTTGACCCGGGTGTGGCGATGACCCGAGCGTGAGTACCTGGATCCAGCTGATAGCCACCCGGAAACAGACCACCATCAGTCCCGAGATGACGCCGATGAAGATCGCAAGCACGAGGAAGAGTCGCTCGTCGCGATTCGGCGCCAGTCTCTGCACCTCCGCGGGGTTAGGCCGGTAGCGCCTTTCCGCGGCAATCTCCGCCGGGTCGACTCCCTCAGGCATGCCGGGAACCGGGTTCACCCCTGGCGTTTCTGTGGCCGTGCTCATTCTTCTTCCACCTGGTTCGGCGCCTGGGCAATTTTCAATAGCAAAGCATCGTCCCCTAAGGGAGCCCCACAGACTTGCTGCGTAATGAGCTCAGTATCGTAGATAAGTTGAACCTGCGTTTGCGCCAGTTCAGGATCTTTCTCGAGGTCGGCCATGGAGATTTTTGCCGGCAACTTCTGCCATCGCTGCAGCAAACCTTGCAGGGGATCAACCGCAGCAGGGGGAGCCGCCTGGTCCCCAGCAGGCTTGGATGGCTGGCGGGAAAACCGGGAGGCCAGGCTTTGTAACGGGTTGGAGGAACTCTTCGGTGCAGGCGCGCTGGTCGCCGTCGGAAGGTTAGCTGGCGTCGTAGCCTTGTCCCGGGTACATTGCGCCAATCGTGCCATGGCCAGCTTACGGGCGGTGAGAATCCGGCTGTCACGTTCCCGCGGGTTCAACCGCGGAGATGGGTAGAGGGCCAGCAGTCGGGATGCTTCTGCCAACTCATCGCGACTTTGCCGCAAAGCCCCGGCCGGCCCTTGGTCAGAGCCTGGTTCGGTTGCAGGCAGTTCCAGAGCGCGCGAGAGATAATGTTTCGCCTGCAGGTAATATCCCAGCTGAAAAGCCGTATGCCCCGCTCCGTCAAGAGCCTCGCGCAAAGAGGGGTGATGGTGCAGAATCGTCTTGTAGACGTGCAATGCATCGCCGGGGTCTTCCGCCAGCTCCATGGTGCGAGCAATCTCCAACTGGACACTGATATCGTCCGAAGGGGCATTTCCCGAAGCCACGAGCAACTCGTTGCGGGCTTGGTTCAGGCGATGATGGGCGATGAGGTAGTTGATGAGCTCAAGACGGACCTCTCTCCGCCGCACATAACCGTCACCCTCCCAGTTCCCGTAAATTGCCTTTTGATAATCTTCGATGGCTTGGCTTTCGTTCCCTTGCCGGGCCGCCAGCCGGGCAAGTTGCAGGTTAATCAGGCCGTTGCCCTGCTGGCTTTCCAGCAGCGCATTGAAGTAAACAGTCGCTTCCTGGATACGGCCAGCGTCCGCAAGCGCCTCGGCCAGCTTGATCGCCGTGCTGCGATCATTGGGTGCAAAAGCCAGCGCTGAGCTGAGGGCGTCAATCGCTGCCTGCGGCTTGTTATCTCGCAAAGCCTGTTCCCCGCGTTGCAGCCATCGGGCGGCCAGCTCTACCTGATGAGAGGCGTAAGATTGATAGAGATAATTTGTCAGGACGGCCAATAAGGCCGTGATCGCGAACAGGGTAACCATGGACAGCGTATCCGAAAAAATCAGACGGCGCCGCTCAATCCGGTCGCTGGCGTTCAGGGGGGACTTTAAAGCGAAGAAGAACGACATCGCTATTTCAGTTTACTTGGATTCGATCATCTAAACTCCGTGGACTGTTTGCACCGCCGGGAGCGTACACACAAATGAACCAGACAAGCGGCCCCGAAACGAACCTCGAGCAGGCCACCAGCCTGGAGGAGAAAGCGCAAGTCCTCCACGCGAGATTGTGTTCGCTTAAGAGCGTCATCGTCGCTTATTCCGGCGGCGTCGATTCCGCTTACCTGGCTTACGCGGCTCATGTCGCCCTTGGACCGCAAATGCTGGCCGTGATTGCGGATTCCGCCAGCCTGGCGCGCTCGCAATTTGCCGATGCGCTAGATTTCGCCCGGGAACATGGCATTCCCTTGCGCTCGATCGAAACCCATGAGCTGGAACGGGAACAGTATGCGGTCAACGGGCCGGACCGTTGCTTTCACTGCAAGGATGAACTTTTCAGCGTGCTGGAGCAGGAGCTTGAGCGCACCGGCTTTGCGGCTCTCGCTTACGGGTTAAACCTCGATGACGGGCAGGACTTCCGCCCCGGGCATAAGGCGGCGGCGCAGCATCGGGTGACGGCTCCGCTGGCAGAGGCGGGGCTTACCAAAGCCGATGTGCGTGCCTTGGCCCAGCGCGCCGAACTGCGGGTTTGGGACAAGCCGGCTTCGGCGTGCCTTTCGTCGCGCATGGAATACGGCCGGCGCGTAACTCCCGAGGCGCTGCGCATGATCGAACAGGCGGAGGATTCATTGCGCGGCCTGGGCCTCAAGCGATTCCGGGTGCGCCATCACGGCTCGATTGCCAGGATCGAGATCGCGGAAGAAGAGATGGCCGACGTCCTCCAAATGGCCAGGATGAGGGCCATGGCTGCTGTGGTTCGCGCTGCAGGATTCCGCTACGTCTCTCTGGATTGCGAAGGCTACCGTTCCGGCTCCATGAATGAAGTGCTGCCCATCGAGGTATTAACAGGCTTCCAAAGCGGCGGGCCCAGGTGAGCGAGTTTTTGATGAGCGAGGCCAGGCGCATCGGCTACCTGGAGTGTTTTGCCGGTATCAGCGGCGATATGCTCATGGGCGCGCTGGTAGATGCCGGCGCTCCCATAGAACTGCTGCAGCGGACCGCGGCTTCGCTGGCTCCGGGCGCGGAACTGCGGGTCACCAGGGTAAACAGGAGCGGGATTCAGTCCACCAAGATCGATGTCGTGGTCAACGGCCAATTGCATGAGCCCGCAGCTGATTCCGGGCCGATAGAGCACGAGCACGGCCATCATGCTCATGACCACGGCCATGAGCATGAGCAGGGCCATGAGCATCAGCACCCAACTCACCACCATGGGCACGAACATCAGCACGGTCGCGGCCTGCCGGAGATTCGTAAGCTCCTTATGGGTGCAGACCTGACCGAGCGCGCTCGCAACCTCAGTCTGAGCGCCTTTAACTTGTTGGCGCAGGCAGAGGGTCACATCCACGGCATTCCTCCCGAGGAGGTTCACTTCCATGAAGTGGGCGCGGTCGATGCCATCGTGGATATCGCATGTTCTGCCGCGGCTGCCGATGCGCTCGACCTGGACAGGTGGTATTGTTCCCCGGTCAATGTAGGAAGTGGGTTTGTAAATTGCGCCCACGGACGCTTCCCGGTACCCGCCCCGGCGACTGCGGAACTTCTCAAAAACTTCCCCGTCTATTCTGCGCACGTGCAGGTAGAGTTGGTCACCCCAACCGGCGCGGCGTTGCTGCGAGCGCTGGACTGCCGCTTCGAGTCGACGCCGGTGATGCGCACCCAGGCGATCGGGTACGGGGCCGGGACACGCAATCCGGAGCGCTTTCCCAACGTCTTGCGGGTGAGCATCGGCGAGATTGAGAAAGGGCTGCCGTGGGGCGGGGAAAAGGTGACGGTGTTGGAGTGTGCGGTAGACGACCTGAGCCCACAGGTCCTGGCTCATACGGCACAGTTGGCATTGGATCGGGGCGCACTCGACGTCATGAGCGCGCCGGTAACCATGAAGAAGGGACGCCTGGGGACACTGCTCACGGTGCTGTGCAGGCCCGGCGATCGAGACCATCTGCAGCAGTTGCTATTCCGCGAAACCTCCACGCTGGGCATCCGCGTGCGGGAGGAAGATCGCGTCATCCTGGACCGCGAGATCATTCAGGTACAAACGGAGTTTGGCCTGATCCAGATCAAGGCCGGCTCCTGGCGAGGAGAAGAGTGCAATGTGGCGCCGGAGTTTGAGGACTGTCGCCGGGCGGCGATGGCCTTCGATGTACCGCTGAAGACGGTCATGCAGGCGGCGTTGGCCGCTTGGCGCACACGGCAAGCGGGTCTTGACCACGCGAGTACAAGGTTGGAGGCGGGATCCAGATCATGACTACTGAGACCATCCTCGAAATGCTGCAGCGGGTGCGCGATGGCGGGCTACGTCCGGAAGAGGCTATGGAGCGTCTCGCGAATCTGCCTTACGAGGAAGCAGGCTTCGCCAAGATCGACCATCATCGCCGGCTGCGTACGGGCCTGCCCGAGGTGATCTACGCGGGAGGAAAGACGGCTGCGCAGGTGGGAGAAATCTTCTTTCGTATGGCGGCTATGGGGGGCGACGTGCTTGCGACCCGTGCCGATGAGGCCGCGTTTGCTGCCGTGAAAGCCCTGGTCCCGCAGGCGCAATACCACGAGGTGGCCCGCGTCGTCGCTCTGCGCCAGGCGCCGGCAGATGCTACCCACGGCGCAGGTTCGCTGGCGGTGCTTTGTGCGGGGACCAGCGATCTTCCTGTAGCCGAGGAGGCGGCCGTGACCGCCGAGGTCATGGGCGCGAATGTGAGGCGGATTTATGACGTAGGAGTGGCCGGCCTGCATCGTCTGCTTGCTCATCGGGAGGAACTCCGGGAGGCCGAGGTTGTCATCGTCTGCGCCGGCATGGAAGGCGCCCTGCCCAGTGTCGTAGGGGGAATGGTGGGAGCGCCAGTGATTGCCGTACCTACCAGTGTGGGGTACGGCGCAGCCTTTGCAGGGATGGCGGCCCTGCTGGGCATGTTGAATTCATGCTCACCCAATGTCACGGTGGTCAATATCGATAACGGATTCGGCGCCGCCTACGTTGCTTCGATGATTCTGCGCCGGATCCATATTGGGAGCCGGGAGCATTCTGTCTATAACCAGGTAAGCTGATTTTCCGATTGCTCGGTTTTGCACCGGAAATGTATCTTATTCCCTCAGGAGAACCATGGCATCCACAGTCTGGAAGGGCTACATCTCGTTTGGCCTGGTGTCGGTGCCGGTGCGCCTCTATGCTGCGGCACGTGAACAGCACGTCAGTTTTAACCAGATTCACGAACCTTGCGGCTCCCGGATCAAACAGCAGACCTTTTGTCCGGTTTGTGAACGGGTCGTGGAACGCAACGAGCTGGTAAAGGGATACCAGGTTGATCGGGACAGTTATGTTCTGGTAAGTGGGGAAGAGCTTAAGACCCTGGAAGCTGATTCGTCGGAAGCGATGGAAATTACCCAGTTCGTCAGCCTGAACGAGGTGGATCCGATCTATTTCGAGGCGTCGTACTACTCGGCTCCGGAAGATCCAGGCAAACGTGCCTATGGGTTGCTGCTGGAGGCAATGGAAAAACTGAATGTGGCTGCTATAGCCAAGGTCACGTTGCATCAGCGGGAGCAGATTATCCTGATGCGGCCCTATCACGAGGGTATCGTGCTGCACACGCTATATTTCCCGGCCGAAGTACGGGAAGTCGCCGAATATGGCAAGACCGAGACCATGAACCTGCAGAAGCCGGAAATGGATCTGGCGGAACAGTTTATTCGCCAGCTCACCGCTCAGTTCGAACCTGAGCAGTACAAAGACGAATACCAGCAGCGGGTTCTAGACATGATTGAAACCAAGCGGGCTGGTCAGGTGGTCGCCGGTCAACCGCCTAAGCCCAAACTGGCTCCGGTCATCGACCTGATGGAAGCTCTCAAGAAGAGCATCGCGGAGCGGGGCGCGACCGCCACGCCAACACTAGTCGAGGCGGACAAGAAAAAGGCGCCGAAATCAGCCCCGGCTGCAGACGCCAAGCCAACCCGCCGGCGTAAGACTGGTTAGGTCGTTTCTCTAAGCAAAATCAATCTGACCTGGGAACTTCGGTTCGCGTTCCAGGTCAAAACTTGACCCATAAGTCTTAAGCAGTTAAGACTATCAATAGGCCGCCGATGCGCTCCATCTGTCGCGGCGCGCGATGTCCCTATGATCAAATTCCATTCGGCTAGTCTCCTGATGGCGGTCATGTTCTGTAGCCTGATCACGGCGACCTATGGTCAGACCGCTTCGGAGGAGACGCCTCTCGCCAGCATCAGCGGCACTGTTCTCGACGTAAACAGCGGCATGGTCTCGGGCGCCCAGGTGACGCTGCTTGCCTTGGATCCCCCTGCTAGCCGCACCGTGTTATCGAATGACGAGGGAGGGTTTGTTTTTACAGAATTGGCTCCCGGGAGATTCAAGTTCACGGTTGCATCGACTGGGTTCGAGCCGTACGCCTCCTCCGAGATCGTCTTGCATGCAGGCGAGAGGTTGTTAGTGCCGGAGTTCCGATTGTCTCCCGCGGCCACGACCACAAATATCCAGGTCTCGGTCACCCAGACGGAATTGGCTACCGAACAACTCAACGCTCAGGAGCAGCAGCGGGTCCTGGGCATTTTTCCAAATTTTTATAGCAGCTACATCTGGGACGCGGCTCCCATGTCTTCCGGGCAAAAGTATCAGCTTGCCGTGCGCTCGCTGGTAGATCCGTTTTCCTTCGTGGGCACGGGCGTTTTCGCCGCCGCCGAGCAATGGCAAAATGCCTTTCCCGGTTACGGGCAGGGCGCGCAGGGTTACGCCAAACGATACGGCGCTGCCTATGCCGACGAGGCACTGAGCAAAATGATCGGCAGCGCGATCCTGCCATCGCTTCTGCATCAGGACCCACGCTACTTTTATCGCGGCACCGGCACCAGGAAAGCACGAGCGCTGTATGCCATTTCTCAGGCCATCATCTGCAGAGGAGATAACGGAAGGATGCAGCCGAACTACTCCTACGTACTGGGGAGCTTCGCCGCCGGCGGCATCTCAAACCTCTACCATCCAGCGGGTGATCGCGGAGCAGGCTTGACGATTAGCAACGGCTTCCTCAACGTGGCTTCGCATGCCATCGATAATTTGGCGCGTGAATTCCTGTTCCGCAAACTCACGCCAAAAGTCCCGGACTACGCACAGGGCAAGCCTTAAGCTTTTCACCCGCCTTAGAGCACCCGGCCTGGAACTATGCCGGGGCAGGAAGCCAAATCGTTTAAAGGGTGATTGAGTGATTGAGTCCCGCAAGGGACAGCCTGAAAATAGCCCAGGACGTAGTCCTGGGTCTGGAGTTTCTACATATTTCGGAGTTGCGATTTGGCCGACGGAAGACAATTTTGCCGTATTTGGATCAACGAACCGCCTAAGCCGTGCCAGCCCCGGACTTTAGTCCGGGGAAGCGGGTTTTCAAACCCGCGTGAACGCTCCGGTATATAGATTCAGGGCTTTAGCCCGCATTTCTCACAGGCAGTGATTCTTTGCTGAGCTGGGATGTTGATCAGGTCTCTGCCGGAGTTTCTTGTTGGTGTCATAGGCCATAGGAGATAGCTGTGGGGCCGAGGGAGGGCATTGTTGCTATTGGGGCATAGATTTTGCACATGGCTCGGCACGCCGATGACTTCAGCGAAGGGGACAGTCGGGTTGGCTGAGCGATGTGCGGCTCTCAACCTCGCAGGGCATGGAAGACGTGTGCGTAGATGGTTTTCCAGGGATAGGTAGAACTGAGTTGGAGCAGGATCCGGCGCACGCTGATGTGCACGATGGCGCCGATCTTGAACAGCTTGAGGCGGATGGTGTCCACTTGGGCTTGGGCCCACTCGGTGCCTTTCAAGCCCAGGCGGCGCAACGCTTCCATCAACGTATAGGCAAGCGCAGAGAAGTAGAGGCGTAACTGGTTGGCCTTCATCTCGTCAGTGGAGAGCCGGTCGGCGAACAGGCACATCTGCTCCTTGATGCGGTTCTCCATCTCCCCGCGGGCGCAGTAGAACTTCTCGTATAAGTCCTGCGCGGCCCTGTGCTCAGCAGTCATGGAAGTGACCACGAAGCGGGGGTTCTCGCCCTTGTCGAGATATTCCGCTTTGGCCACTACGCGGCGCGCGCGCGACCAGCTTTTGCGGGTCTGATAGGTGAACTCGGCGAAGACCCGCGCCGGGCCGCTGGTGCTCTGGTGCAGGAGGTGAGCCTGATGCATCTCGGCTCCGATGATCTTGCGCAGCCGTTGGTTGCGCGCCAAGCCAAAGACGTAATCGACCCGGTTGGCTTCGCACCAGGCCATCAGTTCTTCGCGGCAGAAGCCGGAGTCGGCCCGCAGCACGATCTTTACCTGCGGCCAGCTCTGGCGCAACTGGGCAACGATGCGACTGACTTCTTCCGCGCTTCCCGCGCTGGCATCCTGGTTGGCTGGCCTGAGCCGGGCGCACAACAACTGATCGCCGGCGAAGATGTACAGCGGCAGATAACAGTAGCTGTCGTAATAGCCGTGGAAGAACCGCTCCGGCTGATGGCCGTAGAGCGGAATGTCGGTGGCGTCCAGATCAAGCACGATCTGGGCGGGCGGCGCGCCATGCGACTCGATATACAGCTCCACCAACAGCCGGTCCAGAGCTTCGTCTGAGTACGTGATCTTGTGATAGCGGGCGCTACGACCCGTCAGCTCCAGCCGGTTCAGCGTGCTTTTTCCGGCCAGCGGCTGATCCAGTTCCCGCTTGCCGCTGAGCACCGCGAGCAGCGGATCGCCGCGCAACTGCTCGTGATCGTTGAGGTCCTCGTAGCCCAGCGCCAACCCGTAGATGCGCTGGGCCAGCATCTGGGGCAGTTCATGCTTGACCAGCAACGGTGCCCGGCCATCGCAAAAGCAGCCCGCCAGACGGCCCAGCAGGTTGATCTTACGGTCTACCTCACGCAACAGCAGCGCCCCACCGTCGGTCGATATCTGCCCGGCGCTGAAGCCGGCTTCCACGCGACGCGAAAAATGGGCTGTAAATGCAAACGTTTCTTGGCTACACTCTGTCATTAGAAAGGCTGCCTCCGCAGGCAAAAACTACGCCTCGACAACGCAGTTATGCCATGAAAAGACGGCCTTTCCAATCCTTTTCCTACTTCCGGTCACCGCAAGCCACAACTCGCTCGTGAGAAATGCGGGCTAAAGAAGCTGTGTGAGAACCGGAAGAGAAACAGCAGGTCCCTCCACTTCGCTACGCTCCGGTCGGGATGACACATTTTTTACCAGGAAAATGTCCGAAAGCGGCCAGAGGAATGGATTTCAATAGTCCAACAGAATTGTCATCCCGACCGGAGCGTAGCGAAGCGGAGGGACCTGCTGTTTCTCTTCCAGTTCTCACACAGCCTGTAAAGCCCGTCCCCTTCAGACGAATCAGTTTTTTCCGCAGCCTGTCGCACTACTTGACCGGTTTGTAGGTGCTGGCGATGAAGGCTGCGACGTTGTCGTGGAGCTGCTTGAGCGACTGTTCGTGGGCGTAGACCATGTGCCCCGATTTGTACCAGGAGAATTGAATATTCTGCCTCAGGTTGGCCGGGATTGGCAGGTGAGACATCTCGTAACGGGCGGCGAAGTACGGCGTGGCAAGATCGAAATAACCGCCGTTCAGCATGACCTTCAAGCGTGGGTTGTACTTCATCGCTGTTGCCAGGTCGGGCATGACGTTGGTGCCATATGATTCGCCGGGACCGCCTGGCGCCTTGTGTTTGAGCTCCCAGGCTTCGCCTATGGCGCCGGTCAGCGGCAGGTAGGTGAGGCCTTCGCCAAACTTGAGCTGGCGGCGGACGTAGTCATTGAATGCAGCAATATAGGCGGACGCGATTGAAGTTGCCTGCGGATCGTAGGCAGCCTCCTCAGCGAGCGGGTCGATGGTCGGTCCGGAGAAACGGCTGTCAAGCCGGCCGGTGGTAAGGTCTTCATTGCCTTGCAGATTATGGTTGAATTCACCGACGTTGACGCGGAGGTCGGCCTTAAGAACATAGGCCACCGGCAAGCCCGTGTACTGGTGCAGCTTTTCGGCAATCGCCTGGCGAGTAGCCTCAGGGAGCAGCGAGCCCTGGGCCAAGGCCGACGCGTAGTCAGTCATGGCAAATTGCTCTACTTCGGCAAGGAAAGGCTCGAGGGCAGGCGGTTGCGCCGGCAGGCGCTTGTGGTAGTAAGCGGTGGCCGCAAAGGTGGGTAACGCCAAAATATAAGGAACATCAATGCCCGGGTTCCATTGGGGTCCATCGGCACTGTCGTCGAAGTTCAGGATTTGCGAAAGGAGGATAACGCCGTTGAGGTCGATGTGGCTTTCCGTCTCCAAAATGCCGGCCACCACCGCCGAGCGGGTGGTGCCATAGCTTTCTCCGAAAAGATACTTGGGCGAGTTCCACCGTTGGTAGTTGGATAGAAAGCGCGCGATGAAGCGGGCAAAGGCATGTGCATCTGGATCGACTCCCCAGAATGCCTTTTCCTTCTCCTTACCGAAGATACGGCCGAAGCCTGTTCCGGGTGCGTCAATGAAAACCAGGTCGCTCGAGTCGAGCAGGCTGTAGGCGTTATCGACGAGTTCGTAGGGCGCGGGACTGGTGTGCTGATCATCAGCCGTAATGATGCGCCGGGGACCGAATGCACCCATGTGCAGCCAAATGGTGGAGCTGCCGGGGCCGCCGTTATAGATAAAGGTCACCGGACGTGAATCCGCCGGAACGTCTTTCTTGAAATAGGCGACATAGAAGATGCGCGCAGTGGGCGGCGCGTCAGGGGTTTCTTTCGGCGGTTGCGCAGT
>DASRRN010000376.1:0-11381 GCA_035695685.1 Acidobacteriaceae bacterium
CTTCAAAACTCCCACAAAATCGTCATCCTGAGCGGAGCGCTTCACAGATTTTTCGCGTGACACCGCGCTTGATGGCGCGGAGTCGAAGGACCTCGAGGATGCCTATCTTGCCTATGCCGTTCGGAGCTTTTCAACCACCGAAGCCCGCGTACAGGATCTTGCTGCGGTACCCACCTGATGGTCACGGGTACATCTTTCCATGCGCTGCAATCATCTTCCATCCCCAGGTCTGTGCAAGGTCTTTGAACTCGAGATTGATGATGCGAATGTCGATTGGGGAGCTTTGGGGCATTTTCACCAGGGCTAAAAGCCCGGTAGTGGCAAGATAAAGCGTTCTCGCGGGTTTGACCCTGGACTGAAGTCCAGGGCTTGTCCCCGGACTGAAGTCCGGGGCTGGCACGGATCATGCTGTAGCCTGTCACAAACTATGGCGCCTAGGGTCCGCTGCCTGCCGCCCTGGTTTTGAAATATGTAGAAACTCCACGGCCTAGCCGAAAACCGGGCCGGTTGGCTGCGGGGACAGAATGCTCCCGTGTCACTCCGGGATCAGTTTGACGAACGTGCCGTCCGGCAGCTCCCCGCCCAGGACGTGTACCACTCCGCCCTTTACCAAGCCGCGAAGCATGACCGGCTTCGCGAGTGCTGACGGCGCGGGTGCTGGGGTCGCAGCCGGCGCCCTGCCCATACCACGGTCCATGGCCAGATTTGCCAACCGGTCCGCATGGCGGTTCTTCTCGCGCAGAACGTGCTGGATCTGGAAGTGGTTGAGCTGCGAGATGCGGCGCCGCGCCTCCTCGTAAAGAGGGCGGAGTTCGGGACTGTTCACGCGATACTGACCCTTCATTTGTTTGACCATGAGTTCGGAGTCGGAAATGACCCGCAGGCTCTTGTGTCCGTGGGTGATAGCGAACTCGAGGGCAGCAAGAAGCGCGGAGTACTCGGCAAAATTATTGGTGCGCGCGCCCAGGTATTGGCTTAATTCGGCGAGGACTTTTCCGGTGGAGTCCTGGATATATACGCCGAAGCCGGCTGGACCCGGGTTACCGCGCGACCCACCATCGCAGTAGGCGACAATTCCGTCGAATTCCGAGGCACGAAAGCTGCCGTCAGGAGCGGGGGATTGAGGATGCATAGGCTGAGATTAACTTGAGCCTGGCATGCTTACCAAACGGCCGCCGATTCGTCCTAGGAACAGCGGTTTCAGTGTGTGTACGTGGGAGCTACGAATGCCGGCGGACGCGCTTCGCTTTACTACGCAAGGATCAATCAAGGCTGGGGGCGCTGCCTGGGCTCCGAAGCGAACGTTACAATCCTCCTCAGGCATGGCAAGCGAAACATGGGGTCGGGCCACCGAAACTGAGCTGATCCGCGAAGCTCAAAAAGGTTCGCGGACCGCCTTCGAAGCCTTGGTGCGTCAATACGACGCCGCGGTTTTACGGTTGGCACTGCGTTTGACCGGCTCCGAACAGGACGCGCAGGACATCCATCAGGAAGCCTTCCTCAAGGCTTATCGCTACCTGGCAAACTTTCGCTTCGAATGCTCCTTCTATACCTGGATCTACCGCATTGTGACCAATTTATGCCTGGATCATCTGCGCCGGCGCAAGTCTCGCCGTGAAGAGCAGTCGGTGGTAGTTGATTCCAGTGGCGGGGAGATGGACCTGCTCAGCAATATCTCCGACGATCGGTCGATGGCGAATCCGGAGCGCGAATTAGAACGTAAGCTGCTCGGGGAACGGATCCAGGAGGCCCTAAGCCACCTGACGCCGCGGGAAAGAATGGTTTTTGAACTTAAGCACTACCAGGGCCTTAGATTAAGAACGATCGGTGAAATGTTGAACACCACGGAAGAGACCGCCAAGAACACACTCTTTCGTGCGACCAGAAAACTAAGAACAAGTCTGGCGGCAATTCGGTGAGGCGAGGTTTCAAATGGACTGTGAACTGGCTCAACAGAAGATAGCTCTCTTTGCTTATGGAGAGCTTCCAGACGATCAGTGTCATGCGCTGGAAGGTCATCTAACAATCTGCAATCGGTGCCAGGAAGAGTTTGCAGCCGTACAAGCGCTCCAGCAGGCAATGGCGCTCGCGCCAGCCCAGGAGCCTTCAGCCAATCTGTTAGCGCAGGCGCGTTTACGGCTGGAAGAAGCCCTGGAAAGCATGCCACGAACCAGATGGCTCATGCGCATCCAGCAATCCATGTTTAGAGGCGTCAGCATGCTTGGCCGGGCGCCGGTCGCGGCCTCTGCGCTGTTGCTGCTGGGTCTCGGCTCCGGAAGCTGGGCAGGCTATCAGTATGCCGCGCGCAGCCACCGGCCGGTCGCGGTCGCCGAATTGGCCGGGGCGGTGGAGGGCGCAGGCAAGATCGCCAGCGTCAGCAGCATCGTCCGCGAGCCGAACACTGAGAATGTCGAAGTACACTTCAATCGCCTCGTTCCGGAAACCACCCAGGGTTCCCTCGATGACCCGCGGATACGCGAACTCCTGGTGCTCGGGGCGCAAAGCCAGCTGGATCCTGGAGTGGCACAAAATTCCGTAAATCTTTTGGCCCACGAGTGTCAGCAGGAGCACCAGTGCGGCGACGGGCCGATCCGTCAGGCCTTGCTGGTGGCTCTGCGCTATGACAAGGACAGCAAGGTTCGGCTGAATGCATTGAACGGCCTCAAACCGTACGTAGCGGAAGATATGTCGGTACGCGACGGTGTACTGGAAGCTCTGCTGGACGACTCGGACCCCACTGTCCGCTCGCGGGCGATCGAGCTGCTGCACCCAGTCGAAGCCGATAGTAGCGTACGTGAGGTATTGCACACCGTGGCCTCAGAGGACGAGAATCCTCATATTCGAACCGTCTCCCAGGAAGTTTTGGATCAATCTCCTCAAATCCAATAGTCCGGGAGTTTGTTCGAAACGAAAGCAAGTCTCAGTTCTAACTATTCCTGGGGAGATCTCAGATGAAGCGCTTTCCGATGTTTGGTTTGCTGGTGGCTGTGGTTATGGGTGGTCTTCTTACTGCTGATCCAGGCTGGGGGTCAGGTAGTCCGCTGAATTCGCCGGGAGATCTGGGCCTGGATTTTCTGTGGTACAGCGCACAAGGCTACCTGGGAGTTAATTTAAGCGAGATCGACACCAACCAGGTCAATGCGCTCCACTTGAAAGATGCCCACGGAGCTGAGGTGACGTTGGTGGATCACGATGCTCCTGCGGGCAAGTCTGGCCTGAAGGTCCATGACGTGATTCTTCAGCTCGACGGGCAGGCGGTTGAGAACGTCGAGCAATTGAGGCATCGGCTGCTGGATATGCCCTCCGGGCGCACGATCAATTTGCTGCTGAGCCGCGACGGCAACCCTATCGCCATCTCTGTGCAGCTTTGCGACAGGGCAGAGCTCGAACAAAAGGCCTGGTCGCACCATTTGACGGTACCGGAACCAGCTCCGCCGGCGAGAAGCGCCTTCCACGAGACCTTTATAGGGAGCGGACGACCGGCTGTCACCGGGATCCTGGATACGGTGATGCCGAAGGGCCTCTACGTGGGGGCGGAATTGAACCCAGTGCGAACACAGCTGGCAGACTATTTCGGGGTGAGCAGCGGCACCGGATTGCTGGTCGAGAATGTGGATGATCAGAGCCCCGCGTCGCGGGCCGGCCTGAAAGCTGGGGATGTCGTGGTTAAGGTGGAGTCGCAACAGATGACCAGCAAGGGCGATTGGGTCAAGGCCCTCCGGAATCACCGCGGGCGACTGGTGCAGGTGACCGTGATGCGCAATAAGCAGGAGCAGGTCCTGACCATGAGCGCGGGAAAATTAAAGAATAAATAAAAGTCATCCAGCCGCCCTGAGACACCGCTCAGGTGAAGATTCGCCCCATTCCTTTCTCGTTACTCGCGCCCCTGATTGCACTGTGATTGAATAAAAGCAGATGCAGCGGAAGCAAACCCACATCTGGAAGGGCCGTGCCAAGGCGGCAACGCGCAAAGTGCGGGAGCTGGCGGTGGTGGGGCGTGCTTTAGCTTCCACCCGGCACGTGGTCATGGCGCAGATCGTGCCCATGCGCTTTTGCAATCTTTCCTGCGCTTACTGCAACGAATACGACAAGGTGTCGAAGCCAGTCCCGCTGGAAGAGATGGTGCGCCGCATCGACCATCTCGCGTTTCTGGGCTCAAGCATCATTACCATTTCCGGGGGAGAGCCGCTCACGCATCCGGAACTCGACGGGATTATTGCCCGTATCCGCCACCATGGGCGGGTGGCCGGGATGATTACCAACGGATACCTGCTGATGCCGGAACGGATCGAGAGGTTAAACCGTGCCGGCCTCGACCACATGCAGATCTCGATCGACAATATCGAGCCGGAGGAGATTTCGAAGAAGAGCCTCAAGGTTCTGGACAAAAAGCTGGAGTTCCTCTCCCGCCATGCCGAGTTCCACGTCAATATCAACTCCGTGGTCGGCGGTGGCATAAGGAATCCTCAGGACGCGCTGGTCATCGGTAAGCGTGCCCTGGAGCTGGGGTTTACTTCCACCATCGGCATTATTCACGACGGGGACGGCCAACTGAAAGCTCTGAAGGACGAGGAGCGGCGTGTCTATTACCAGATGGCGGGCATGGCAAAGAAAAACTATTCGCGCTTCAACAAGTTTCAGGAGGCGATTGCGAATGCGGAGCCGAACGACTGGCGGTGCCGGGCCGGCTCCCGTTTCCTGTATGTTTGCGAAGACGGGCTGGTTCACTACTGCTCCCAACAGCGTGGATCTCCTGGGGTTCCGTTAACGGAATACACCAAAGCAGACCTCAAGCGGGAATACCTGACGGAGAAGAGCTGCGCCCCGCACTGCACCGTCTCCTGCGTGCATCAGATCTCCTACATCGACCACTGGCGCTCACCCCAGACGCAGCAAATCACGCCGGGCCAGCTGGTAAAGATCCAGACTTAGCATTGACTAAATATACCCTCTGGGGTATATAATTTTTACGGTATAACGTCTCCCATGAAGAAGTGGCAAGTTCTGATTGGCGACGAGTTTGAGCCGGAGTTCCTGGGGCTTCCCGATGCCGTGCAGACAGAAATTCTGGCACTCGCTCGATTACTCCAACAATTCGGCCCACAGCTGGGGCGTCCCCGTGTGGACACGTTAAAGGGATCGAAACATCCGAATATGAAGGAGCTGCGGTTCGATGCGTTGGAAGGAGTCTGGCGTGTTGCGTTTGCTTTCGACCCTAAGCGTATGGCCATTTTGTTGGTCGCAGGGGATAAATCGGGCAGCAGCGCAAGACGCTTTTACCTGGAACTGATCCGAAAGGCTGACATGCGTTTCGACGCCCATCTGGCTCGACTGAAGAAAGACAAGAAATAAACATGCCTAGAAATGTGAACGACGTTATTAAGAAGCTGAGCATGAGCCGTCGCAAGCAAGTCGAGACTCGCGCTGCCGTGCTTATCGCAGAAGAGATGACATTGCAGGAGCTGCGGAAGGCCCGCAAGATGACACAAGATCGCTTGGCAAAGGACCTCGGTATTGCTCAGAAGCAGATTTCAGAGATCGAGAAGCGCACGGATATGCATATTTCAACCCTGCGGCGTGCCGTGGAAGCTCTAGGCGGAAGCCTCACTCTTGTCGCTCAATTCCCCGACCGGGGCCCCGTTGCGCTCTCAGGCATCGCAAACTTGGGCACCGATCCACTTTCGCGACCGGTCAATCGTCGCATCGGATAGTCAGCTCTGTTCTTAGCTACTGACCCGTGCCGCGGTGCGCAGGTGCGGCCTGCCCCCTGGTGTCGGCCAGCGCTTGGTCGATGATCTGGTAGAGCCGCTGACGATCGACTACTTCGACAAACGGCACGCCATTCGTCTTGCTGGTAACGACCCAGATGGTCGGCGTGTGCTCGATGCCGATGCGCTTACCCAGATCGATATCTGCCTGGACTTCCGCTGCCAGTTTTTTTTGCGGGTCGATGACAAAGGGCAAGGCCACGCCGTGTTCCTGGGCAAATTTTTCCGCGAAGTTATGGATGGCCGTCGCGGCGGCGGTCGTCGGACCTGCCGGCGTTTCCGGAGAGGTCTCACCCGCCGCATCAATCAGGTTCTGATTGGCAAAGGCCGCATCGCGAAAATCATCGCCAAGCTTTTTCGATTTGGTGTCGAACCAGCGGGCATAGACCGCCGCGTCAAAACTCCAGGCGTGAAAGGGCAAAGGAAAATCGTGACGCACCCAGGGAATATGGTATTGGGCCACAGCATCCTTGAGCAAAGGGTTCGCCCGGGCGCAATCGGGACATTCCATGTCTTCGAATTCAACGATAGCCACCCGAGCGCCAGGCGGCGGCTTGAGGGCTGCGGGATCATGGACGGTGGTGGCCTGCGCACCAGCAAACTGCGCCGTGAGGCCGCTAAGCAATAGGAACGCCGCCAAGCGGAGCCTATTCGGGTGGGTTTTTAAATCGGTAGCCGGAGCCGGCGGGATAGCGTGCATGGTTCCTTTGCCCTTCACTCTTCAGACCCTCATTCCTATTTATTGTAATGGGTGGGCGGCTGATATGATGCAGGCTTCCGGTGGGGATGCAACGGGCAACGCTCAAGCGAGTTTCCTATCGATGTTTCCCGAAGCCGCGTAGATGGCGCCGCTTTTCCGCCGAGAAAAGCGGCTCTAAGATGCACTCGATGGGGTATAGCAATAGGAAATCGCTTTGAAAATCGTAGTCAGCCTGGCTGGAGCGGGTGTGGTTGGCTTTGGCGTCTTTGTTTTGCTGGAGGCCGTGCTACCGGGCGCGCATGGACCCTCCGCCGGCGCCGTGCTCTTTCGCTTTCAGCTAAGCTCAATGATCGCAATGGCGGTCTTTGCCGGGCTTGCCGTTGTGATCTACGTGCGGTTGTCACGTATAAGGAAGTGATATGAAGAATCGGGCGGAGTGGCTAACCTTCGGGGTGTTTGTAATCGCCGTCCTGGGGGCATTGAGTTTCTTACTGCGCCGCGGAGTCCACGGCCAGTCGGCAGCCCTCGCAGTGGCCCTGGTGGTGATCCTGTTGTTGCGGATTGGGATTTTTGCCTGGAATCTGCGCCGGCAACGAGAGTAGCTCGATCGCTTATAGATCGAACCGGGGTAGACAAAGTACGAAGCGGGAACGTTGTGCTACACTCGGTTCCCGCAAACGAAGCAGGCCGCTCGTGTGCAGGAAAATCCGGGTCTGAGTTTTACCTTCTTCTCGAAGCCGCAGGCCCACGGCCTTCCGCGACGCGCTTCCTGGCGCACACGGATTGTAATTGGAGATACCGCGGATGAATCGTTCATTAAAGCCTTATCAAGGACAGGACATTCGTAACGTTGCCCTGGTAGGTCACGCCCACTGCGGGAAAACCACCTTGATCTCCGCGCTGCTACACGCCGCCAAAATGACCGAGAGACTGGGGCGGGTGGATGACGGCAGCGCCGTAACCGCGTATGACGAAGAGGATGTAGCGCGCCGTACAACCATGCAGAACGCGCTGGCATTCGCCGAGTGGCACAACGTAAAGATCAACTTTTTAGACACGCCTGGCTTTCCTATGTTCGTGCACGAGGCGCGCGCGGCGCTGCTGCCGGTAGAGGCGGCGCTGCTGGTGGTGAACGCCGCCAGCGGAGTGGAGGCCATGACCCGGCGGGTGTGGAAGTTTGGCGAAGAATTCAACCTGCCGCGGGCCATCGTAGTCAACCAGATGGATCATCCCCGGGCCGATCGCGAACGTACCGTCAACGCGTTGGGTGAAGCTTTTGGCCGCCAGGTGGTTCCGGTGCAGTTGCCGATTCTCGATGGCAATGGGCAAAATGCCACGTTTCGCGGGGTGGTGGATCTGATCACGATGCAGGCCTTCGTGTACGAGCCGGACGGCAGCGGCTGCGGACGTCTTTCCGAGATTCCAGTGCGTCTGCGCGAAGAAGCCACGCTGGCCCACCAGGCCTTGGTGGAGCTGGTCGCGGAAGGCAAAGACGAGTTAATGGAAGAGTTCTTTCGTGAAGGAACTATCCCTGAAGAGCACCTGGTCGTGGCGCTGCATGAGGCCATCCGCGAGGACCGTATATTTCCTGTGCTCTATGCGAGCGGGTTAAGAAACGTGGGTAGTGACCGGCTATTGGATTTTCTGCAGGTGTATACGCCGGCGCCGATCGAGCGAGTTCCGGTAGCCGCAAGGGGTGCTGAGGAGTCGGCCATCCGCCGCATCAAGGTAGGCGAACCGCAGCCCGCGGAACCGTCCTCAGTCGGGGTAGCCGAGGCCAGCGGCGATGGGAACAACCCCGATTCGGTTGCGGAGATGGTGTTGCGTAAGGTGGACGATCTTGAGCCGTTGTCCCTGTATGTGTTCAAGACCATGTCTGATCCGTTTGCAGGAAGGATCTCTTTTTTTAAGGTCTTTTCCGGAGTCGCTCGAAGCGACGCCGCAGTGACCAATTACACCCACCGAAGCGCGGAGCGGCTGGCCCACCTGACGGTCATGCAGGGACGAACGGCAACCCCCGTCGGGGAGCTGCACGCAGGCGATATCGGCGCTGTCGCCAAGCTACGCGAGACCTTTACCGGCGACACATTGGGGGATGCGGGCCATGAGATTTATTTCGATCCGGTGACCATGCCGGAGCCGGCCGTCACTTATGCCATCGAACCCAAGACGCGAGCTGACGAGGACAAGCTCGCCCCGGCTGTGCACAAGCTGATGGAGGAGGACCTGATGGTTCGCTTCTATCGCGATGCGGCGACTCACGAATTCCTGTTGGCTGGCTCGGGCCAGCCGCATATTGAGTCCGTAGTGCAAAAGTTGCGCCGCCGCTACCATACCGAGGTGACGCTCAAAGCGCCTAAGGTGCCTTATCGGGAGACCATCCGTGCCCGCGCCGACGCCCAGGGCAGGCATAAGAAGCAAAGCGGAGGCCACGGACAGTTTGGGGACTGCTGGGTGCGCCTGGAGCCACTGCCCTTGGGCTCAGGTTTTGAATTTGTCAACGAGATCTTCGGCGGGGCGATTCCGCGAACTTTCATTCCCGCGGTGGAAAAAGGCATTCAGGAAGCGGCGTCTCGCGGCTGGTTGGCCGGCTTCCCCATGGTTGATTTCCGAGCCGTGCTTTACGACGGAAGCTACCATGACGTGGATTCCAATGAGCTTTCCTTCCGCTTAGCCGGACGGCTAGCGTTTCGCCACTGCATGGAGCAGTCCAGGCCGGTTCTGTTAGAGCCCCTGATGCGGGTGGAGATTGAGGCGCCGGAGGGTTTTACCGGGGTTCTCATGGGAGACCTGACTGGGCGGCGCGGCCGCGTTCAAGGAATGGGGAGCGGCCGGGGCACCACTATCATTCGGGCCGAAGTCCCGATGGCCGAAATGCTCAGTTACGGCGCTACCCTCACCTCCCTCACCCAGGGATTGGGCAGTTTTCATATGGAAATGGCCCGTTATGATGTGGTCCCGCCGGCAGCGGCAGAAAAAGTCATCGCGGCAGCCCATAAGCATGTGCAGGCTGACGAAGAATCGTAGGGGCTGAGAGCCCTCCGCCCCAGCAAACCACGAACGTCCCGGCGTTGCCGGGCCACACTCACTATTACGTCCTGGGCCTAATTCCGTCCGTCTTTGATAGGACTGCACTGCCCCCTCCGGCTCAACTCGCCTAGTACCATAAAGGAGGCGGGAAGGCCGCGTCCCAAAGGCCCAAAATTAGGCAACCCAGGGCCTCCGATTCGATCTAAAGGATTGAACGGAAAGGAAGAGACCACACATAATGACGATCCCAGCGCGGAGCCTCATGGCAGCGTTCACGGTGGTATTTTTGTCCGCCGGAATGCTCCCAGCGCAAATGGCCAATCAGAGTTCCGCGCAGAATCCCTATTACGGTAGCGTAACCATCGTGAAACCGACCGACGGGGTCAAGCCGCTGACGCTTGACGAGGCCATCGGGATGGGGATTGAGCACAACCTGGCGCTGATCGAGGCGCGGCAACAGGAGCAGAGCGTAAAGGCGCAATCGCTCGAAAGCCTGCAAACTCTTTTACCGACGGTTACGGCCCAAGCTGATTCGGGTGCACACCAGGTCAATTTGGCTGCTTTAGGATTCTCCTCCAGCGTTCTGACGAAGATCGCACCCCTTTTCCCGGATTTGAACTTCTCCTCGTTTCCCAGCGTGGTGAAGGTGAACGTCACCGATGCGATGGTGAATTACTCCCAGACACTCTTCAGCCTGCCCAATATCGACCGTTACCGTGCGGCCAAGGCGAACGTCGTGGCCGCCTACTTCAGTAAGCAATCCTCGCGTGGACTGGTTGTGCTTACCGTGGGCAATGCCTACCTGCAAGCGCTGGCTCTCGGGGCCCAGGTGGACAATGCACAAGCGTTGCTGCAGGCCGACCAGGTGCTTTTGAACCAGGCGGTCGCCGAGCATCAAGCAGGTACGGCCGCAAATCTGGATGAGTTACGCGCCCGGGTACAGTTCCAGACCCAACAGCAAGCTGTTATCACGGCGGAAGTGAATTTCAGAAAGGCAAAGATCGCGCTCAACCGCGAGATTGGACTTCCGGCGGAACAGGAAATCAAGCTCACAGACGCTGCACCCTATGCCGACCTGGCGGCCATGAACATCGATCAGGCCAAGGAGATCGCCTACCGCAGCCGGCAGGACTACCAGGGTCTGCAGGCGCAGGTACGGGCGGCGCAATTGCAACGGAAAGCAGCTCGATGGGAGCGGCTCCCTACGCTTGATTTTCAGGGCAACTATGGTGTCACCGGAGTGACCGGCGGCCTTTACCACGGAACGTTTGTAGCTGCGGGGTCGTTGAATCTGCCCCTTTTCCAGGAAGCAAAGTTTCGTGGGGACAGTGGCGTCGCCGCTGCCAATCTCACCAATCTCATGCAGCAACTGGCTGGTCTTAAAGAGCAAATCAATCAGCAATTGAGGGATAGCATCCTGGATGTGCAGACAGCAACCGAGCTGGTGCGGGTGGCACAGAGCAACGTAGAGCTTGCGCGCAAGGAACTGGAACAGACTACGGAGCGTTTTCAGGCTGGGGTTGACGATAACCTGCCGGTGGTGCAGGCCCAGGCGACCCTGGCCAACGCTGAAACCGTTCTGATCAATACGACGAGCCAGCACAACCAGGCGAAACTAGGGCTGGCGCGCAACCTGGGCATAGTCGACACCCAATACGCAACCTATCTGCACGGCCCCTAATTTTGCTTGATTAAACGTACCCAGGGGCCTTCTGCGTGAGAACCTCATTTTCCAAACTTAGCCGAACTTTACCAATAAGGATGGAAAAACAAGGTTAAGCCTTTTGTTTTCCGCAAACGCACTTAAAAAGTCGGCACCACAGACTGGAGCGCGTCGGGTGATTGGGATGGGTGTTGGAGCTTGATGCGGGGGGGCGGCTGCT
>DASRRN010000377.1:0-13942 GCA_035695685.1 Acidobacteriaceae bacterium
AATGGCACAAACGTCAACAGACAGGATGCTTTCAGATCGCGCCGCAATCTGTGGCCCCATCCGAATGATGGCGCGAATGGACGACACGTCTAAAGATTTGCCCGCTTTGCACGCACAGAGAGTTCGCGTGACTTTGAGCAACCGCAACTCCATACCGATCGTCCTTGAACGGGTCACTATTCACTACGGCGGCGAAACTCCAACTTCAGGCGCTCCTTTTGAGTCAGAATCCAGAGTGCCCGTAGGCGCAGGGCAGGAAGCTGTCTTTGCCATCTCCACGACAGTCCCCAATCCTGTCAGCTACGTAGAGCTTAACTTCGTGAAATACGCCGATGGTTCAAGCTGGCACCCAAGCGGTGTTGAAGTGTGCAAGATCGTTCCCGATCCCCTAAAAAAATAGCAATGCGCACTCCGTTTTCCCGGCTCCAGGTCAGTCGAAATACCCGTTCAAATTCGTCCCGTCGACTCGGTACTCTCTCAACCGACAGGCCGTCCTCCCGGGTATGCCTAGTAAGTCACGTTATCGGTAACTTGCTCCATCCTTACCCAACAACAGCAAGCAAGACTTCCAACAACGAAGCCCCCGCTCAGCGATGACTTGGAGGCGTTCCTTGTGCGAATCGTCGGGATGGTCATCGGTGTAGCCCGGTTGGTTTGAACCTCTAGTAGTGGTGAGGCATCGGATACCGAAGGCCGACGCCGCAAAATGCCGCGAAGTTGCCGGCGGGCCTTACAACTTCAATCACACCTTCCCGCGGAAGCAAGATATCCGCGTATTTCTGGTCGATGCGGTAAGGGTCTTGCGGATGAGTTCCCGACCGCTTTAACGGGACTTTGAAGGTGTCTCTCGGAGTCTCGAGAACTAGCGTGAGCTGCTCCTTTGGTTGAATCGAGGCATTCGTAAATACCAACGAACTGAGGGACCAGCTCAAAGCTGTAATCTCACCATGGTCACAGAAAATCCGTGGCGGTGGGGCCGGGTTGACCACTGTCGTGGGAGCGGCGGTGGGGTGAATAGGCGGTTCATCGGAGCGACATCCGACGAAGAAGAGACCGAAGGCAAAAAGGCAAGCAAAAGACGTCGGTTTACGCATGATTTCGCCCCTAGATTAGGCACCAAACTCCAGCGGATTCTGCAGCGAGTGTTTTACCGGGTGATGCTCGGATCGATGCGAGCTTACCTGCGGAATACTCTGGCAATGACCCCCTGCTTGAGAGTCCATTCTCCCAAGTGCCTGCGAAGTCGGTTTTCGGTAAAATCCCCAGCTGGGCAGGCAATTTACCGCAAAATCCCGTTTTCAGGTAACACCCCGAATACGTGCAGTCGCAGCGATACGGCCTGGCGATGGTGCTCCCCCGAGGGTCCACCAGCCACCGCTTTCACTGACTTTCAAGTTTCGAGAATAGACACCTCGCGCAGGCTTGCTTTGCCATGTTTGGAAGGCTCGATGCGCAGCGTCTTCAGTTCCCAGGGAGTCAAAGGGATATCAACGCTTAACGGAAGCAGCGAGGATTTAACGTGCGCGACGGTTTGTTTTCCTGAGCGTTCCTGGATCCGAAGGATCATCGCGGTTGAAGAGCCTTCGGCCTGTTTGATAGCAAGAACCGAAACCGTGTTCGGATCGATCGACAGGAAAGAGTTATCCCAGCGTTCGCTTCCCCCGTGTTTAGAATCCATGACATACTCTGCGGGCGACTGCAGCTCATTGGCGAGCTGGTCCAGATGGAGATCAGGACAGGCGCCAGGGCGCCCGACAAGCCAGAAGATTCGCTCCTGGCGTCCCTGATCCTGCCACGCATCCAGGCTGTCCGGGTCGACCCTGCTTGGATTGTGCCTCGCATAGGGCGCGGAACGAATCAGGATGGTCCGCAACAGACCGTCCAGGCAATCATAGCTATAGGTCGAATTGTTCAGGAGCGCGACTGTGTAATCGTCGCCGTTCTGTTTACCCTGGACGGCCACCCAATCCTGGTAGGGCTCCTCGTTTCCGTTCGTTGCTTTTTCGGTAATGGCGCCGGGTACCGCGGCGAAGACTTTTGAGCCCGTGAGTGCAGCTGGAATTTCCAGTTTCAAGATCTGTTCATGCTGCTGCCAATTGATGACAAAGTGCAGCTTGACGATGTCCGATCTGGGAAAGGTGGAGATGTCGACGGCAATTTCCGATTGCTGCCAACGGAGCTTCTGGCGCGTAACTCTGAGCACGGGTCCATCTTCGACTACTTTCGATGAGACCAGCTCGGGACGGCCCATCTGCTGCCGGAATTGATCGATTCCATGCGACCACGTATCACTGGAATCGGCGATCACGACTAATCCAATCTGTGACGCAAGCAGCTCGGTGCCATTCGACGCTTTGAGTGAGGAAATGCCAAATGCTTTTTCGGACACGGTAATGGAAGAGCCGTATGCCGGCGAGGGTGGGGCAGCGTCAAAGCCTTCAGAGAACACGCGATATCCGAAGGCAGGAAGGTCGACCCACGCAGCCAAACGGGTGTAGAACGTCGTCATACTCTCCGAGGGGCGCACCTGAACCGGTATCTTGCTGCCATCCTGCGCTTTCAGGCAGGTAATCGGCGACTCCCGTCGCCCGGGAATATATTGCAGATACGCCTTACGCGGCCAGGGCATGGTGTTGAACGCGAAGACCAGGCCGCCTTCCGCCGCGTCGGTATTGACCCGCCTGGCTATCGATTGCAACGCTTCTATTTTGGTAGCCGTGGCTGTTTGGCAAGCGGTGCCCAACCCGTCACGCGCATCCTCATAGTCGGAGTACAAGGCTGTGCCCGCAAGCAGGTCGTGAAACTGGTTGAATAGAATATTCCACCACGCATCGCTAAACGCCCCTTGCGGATATTTGCGCCCGAGCGTGGCACAAGTTAACCAGGAAAGGCTCTCGACCTGTACCATGGCGCGCTCCGCCCGGCGGTTCTGGTATTTCTCCTCTCCACAGGCCGAATAGCAACCGCGGGAATGGTGTTGCAAATCTCCACTGATGACCGGGAGATTTGCCATAGCAGGCGAAGCCTGGACAGCCTCAAAGAATTCACCGGTCGTGCTCCAGCGGAGTTCCGGCAAGTTAGTGTCGTTGCGCATCTGCAGTACCTGCTGGATCTGCGCCCTGGTCACGGCGCCCCCGTGGTCGCCGACGCCGAGAAACAAAGCTCCATCGGAAAATCCCGAGGCAAAACTATGCGGCGCGATGGTTGGGATGCGCGCAGCGGGACTGTCGTAGGAGCCAAGTACCCGCAACGTGAGCACGCGCGAGCCATCTGGTCCCTGCCACCAAAAGAGCAATGGCAACTTCTTGTCGGGTTCCTGCTCCTGGTCCTGAGGTCGCATGAACACGTAGTAGTGGTAGCCCGATTGTTTCAGGAGGGTAGGCAGACCGGCGGCGTGGCCGAAGGAATCCGGATTGAAACCAATCGTTACATCGACGTCCAGGGCCTGTTTGCAGTAGGCCTTTCCATAGAGAGCGTGACGGGCAAAACTCTCAGTTGCCGGAATGTTGCAGTCGGGCTCAACCGGCCAGCCGCCCACGACTTCCCATCTACCCTCGCGAATACGGTGCCGAATCTCCTCAAACATAGCCGGATCGGATTTCTGTATCCAGCGATAGTGCATAGAAGAAGAATGAGAATAGCGAAAGCCCGGTGTCTCATTGATTCGGTCGAGCGCGCTACGAGCCGTCGTCAACACCAGGTTCGAGCTGTCTCTCCAGGGCCACAACCAGGCGGCATCCACATGCGAATAGCCAATGATATGTAGCACTTTGCGCGATGACTGGCCCTGGGTAGGCTGGCCAAGAATTGCCGGACCGGCCAGCGTCCCCATTACGGCAGCAGTGCCGACCATAAATTTTCTTCGAGTTATTTCCTCTGCATCCATTGTTTCTTTCGCCCTTCTCAACGAGCCACATGCTCCATGATCTGCGACGGCTCAGTTCGATGCAATGCCTCGTACAGAGAAGCTGCAGCTTTCAATGGCGGATTCTCGTGGGCTACTGAAACGGCGAGAGTGCGAATACTGCCGTTTTCGGGCAGTCGGCACCGGCATTGCCCGGAGCAGGATGACGGACAATCCGGAAGTGGTCCTCCGTAGTGCCTGCAAAGTCTCATTTTCGGTAAATCGCCGGTGGCCCGGGCTACTGGCAGGGCAAGTTACCGCAAAGGAGTCCAAGTCTGCTTCAGTGAGCGATTTGCCCGTGATTGTCACATCTGAGTCCAATTTTCGAATCCGTCTTACAGAGAGCTGGCCGCTGCGCATTGACACGGCGATATACCTTGACCTTCTACATCTGGCGATGTATATGTAGAAGCCATAGGCATGAAGAAAACAGACGACAGGTTTGACCTGCCGCAAGGCACGCTCGACCTTCTCATCATGAGGGTCGTTTCGCTTGGACCCATTCACGGCTATGCCATCGCGCAAAGAATCCAGCAGATCTCGCGCGACGCACTCCAGGTCCAGCAGGGATCCCTCTATCCCGCGCTCCATCGCCTCGAATATAAAAAGTTGCTCAGCTCTCGCTGGAAGCCCTCCGAGACTGGCCGGGAAGCCAAGTTCTACGAGCTCACTTCCAAGGGACGAACTCATCTCAAGGCTGAAACCGAAAACTGGACGCGCCTGACCGACGTAGTGAGCCTCATTCTCGAGGGAACCCTGGAGGGAATCTGATGGGCTGGTTACGGAGACTTCTCTCTCGCGAACGATTGGAGGCCGATCTGGACAAAGAGCTGCGCTTCCACTTCGAATTTCAGGTCGCCGACAAGGTTCGTTCCGGCATACCGGAGAGCGAAGCCCGTCGGCTCACACGAATAGAGTTCGGCGGAATCGAGCAGATTAAAGAAGACTGCCGCGAGCGACGCGGATCCATGTGGCTTGAGTCGCTTCTGCAGGATGTTCGCTACACCCTTCGCCGGCTGGGAAAAGCACCGGGTTTTACGCTGACGGCGGTGCTGACTCTGGCACTGGGCATCGGTGCAACCACGGCGATCTTCACGCTCGTGCAGCAGGTGATGTTGCAATCGCTGCCGGTCTCCAGACCGGATCAGCTTTGGCGCATCGGCGATCAGCCCCGATGCTGCAATTGGGATGGATACAGCCAGAACGGCGACGGCGAGCCGAGCGATTGGAGCCTCTTTCCGT
Source organism: Acidobacteriaceae bacterium (assembly GCA_035695685.1). Classification (GTDB taxonomy): domain Bacteria; phylum Acidobacteriota; class Terriglobia; order Terriglobales; family Acidobacteriaceae; genus PALSA-350. The sequence goes on from DASRRN010000377.1 coordinate 5,147, forward strand.
GGGAGGCATACAAGCTATTCCGCGCAAACACGACGGGATTCCAGGATCTGGCAGCGCTCCAGGCGGGTAACTTGTCGCTGGCGGTGCGGCGCGCTGGCACATCGGGACCGCCGGACACGGCGAATGGCCAGTATGTCTCCGGAAACTTCTTCCAGACCCTAGGTGTATCCGCGTGGCGCGGCAGGCTGTTGATCGACGCCGACGACCAGGAGGGCGCGCCCCCGGTCGCGGTGATGAGTTTCCATGCCTGGCAGGAGAAATACGGCTCCGATCCTTCGGTGGTGGGATCCGCGTACCAGATCAACGGCCGTGCGTTCACGATCATCGGCGTGGCCCCGGCAGGTTTCGTTGGGGCGAAGATGGTGAACTGGGGCATGCCGGATATCTGGATGCCGATGACGACCGAGCCCATGCTGTTCGGGACAACGGCGCGGCTGAAAAACACGCGCGTCGATTGGCTGGACTTGATCGGACGTGTGCGCCCCGAAACGAATCCGAAAGCGCTGCAGGCGCAGCTTCAAAGCGAATTGCACGGCTGGCTGGCCGGCCACCTGGCGGATATGAGTCCGCAGGAAAAGGCTGTGTGGCAGAAGCAGACGCTCCGCGTGTCGCCCGGGGGCGCCGGCTTCTCCGGCTTGCGCAGGGATTACAGTGAGGGCCTGGTACTGCTCATGGTCACAGCCTGCTGCGTGCTGTTGGTGGCCTGCGCCAACATCGCTAATCTGCTGCTGGCACGCGGGCTGAGGAACCGACAACAGACGGCGGTGCGCGTGGCGCTCGGCGCGTCACGTGGACGCTTGGTTAAGAACGCGCTGCTGGAAAGCATCGCGCTCTCGCTGATCGGCGGCATCGCAGGCATGGCAGTGGCCTGGGCAGCGGCGCGGTTGATCCTCTATCTCGCGTTCCGCAGCGCAAGTCAAACCTCCTGGACCCCGGTGCAGGCTTCGCCCTCGACACCGGTTCTGCTGTTCGCACTGGGAGTCGCTATGCTTACCGGGGTGATCTTCGGGATCGCGCCCGCGTGGATGACCTCCCACGCCGAGCCGCTAGATGCGCTGCGTGGCGCCAACCGTGAAGTGGGAGGTGGCCGCCACTGGGCGCAAAAGGCGCTGGTCATTGCACAGGCGGCGGTATCGCTGGTGTTGCTAAGTGCGGCCGCGATGCTGGGCGGCAGCCTGCACAATCTGGAGCACCAGAAGTTCGGGTTTGATCCGGATGGCCGCTACCTCGTCTCCATCAATAGCCTCCTGCAGGGGAACCACAAGCAGGAGCAACTAGTCCTGCTCTTTCGTGAGATTCAGGACCGGCTCAGCGCTATTCCCGGGGTGCGCGGTGTCAGTTCTGCGACCTATGCGCCGATGACCGGCACCCAGTGGGGCCATGACATCCGGGTTCAGGGCAAACCAGAGCCTGGCCCGAAGGATGAGGTATTCGCGGACTGGACCCGCATAACGCCCGGGTTCTTCGATACGATCGGCGCCCGAATGCTGGCAGGCCGCGCCATCAACGAAGACGACAACGGGAATACCCGGCACGTAGCTGTCATCAACGATGCCTTTGCCAAGAAGTTTTTTGGGAACCAAAATCCCATCGGCCAGCACTTCGGTCCCGCTCCGGTGAGGAATGCGGGAACCTATGAGATTGTCGGTGTCGTCCAGAACATGCATTATGTGACTTGGGGCTTCAGAGATCCGGCCCGGGCAATGTACTACATCCCCGAGGCGCAGACCGCCCACTTCGATCAGCCGGATCTCCAGAGTGACGAGCTTTGGTCCCAGAACCTCTACAACATCGTGATCTGGGCGCCGGGGCATCCGGCGAACATTCTCACACAGGTGAAGAAGGCGCTGGCCGAAGTCGATCCGAATCTGGTGATATATGACGTTCAGCCGTATTCGAGAGTAATTCAGGGAACCTTCGACCAGCAGAATATGATCGCCAACCTTACCTGGCTGTTTGGCGCTGTTGGCCTTCTGCTGGCTGCGGTTGGTCTCTATGGCGTTACGTCCTATGGCGTCGAGCAACGCAGGAGCGAGATTGGCGTGCGCATGGCCGTGGGCGCCGATCGCGGCGCTGTGGTCGCTATGGTACTGCGCGAAGCGTTCTGGCAGGTCGCCATCGGACTGGGAATCGGGATTCCGGCGGCGATTGGGGCGGGATATCTCATGGCCAGCCAGCTCTTCGGGGTTGCGCCGTGGAATCCATTGCTGTTGGCAGGTACGACTGTGCTTCTCGGATCGGCGGCGCTGGTCGCCGCGGTAATCCCAGCGCGTAAGGCAGCCAGCACCGACCCAATGCACGCTCTGCGCAGCGAATGATCCACGCGGGAATAATCCAGATCAACGGCAGAGGGAAAATGGCGATTGAAGAGGTGTTCGGCGACAACCGACGGTGCGCAGTTTTAGATATTTAAAAAGCTCTCCGAACGCTGCCGATTCACCCACCGTGGTGCACGGTAAGTACCGATATGTCGGCCAGTGTCATGGAATTTCACCACCGAGCCTGCAATCTAACATCAGCGGCGCAATGCGCGTTTTTCGGTATCTATCTTGGAAGAGGGCGGCCGTCTCGATCTCAAGTGTTTACTCTTGAGTTATTTCCGGGTGGGCGAAAATCCTCCCGGAACTCGAAAAACACTCGGCGGGTCGGCTTCAATGAGTACATCGGCCAGGTAACACCAACTCGGGCTCGACATCCATTAGAGTCCTACCGCGATCCCTCAGCAGGGGCGTCTCAGAATTAGAACCTCAACCCAGTAGCCTATGATGGCTCGGTCTGAAGGCTGTGTGACCGCATTTCCAGGTCCAGGGCCTTACCGATCCTGACAACGATGGGCGGCAATGCTTCAATATCTGCCAGCGATGTGCGGAAGTTCACAATGCATGCGCGCAGCGCGAATTTTCCATGGACCACCGCGTTGGAAAGATATGCCTCACCGCTCGACTGCAGGCGAGTCAGCAGTTCAAGATTCAGTTCGTCCAGATAATTCGCCGCCTTCTCGTCACCTGAATTGAGATCCGTGGGGACAAAGCGAAATGTTGTAATACTGAGAGACTGAGTTAGCGCGTCAAGCTCGGCGTATTGCGAGATCCGCTCGAAGAGGGCTCGCGCCAAGTGGATATCGTCGGAGATCATCCGCTCATAGCCCTCGCGTCCCACCTCTTGCAGCGCGAGCCACACTTTCAGCGCGCGAAACCCGCGTGAATTCTGTGGACCAAGGTCAAAGTAATTCGTCGCCTCCGCGCCGAAGTGATAGTAGACAGGATGGTAAGCAAAAGCGGCGCGCAGCTTTTCCGGATCACGCACCAGCGCGCAGCCCGCCTCAAGCGGCGCATAGAGCCACTTGTGTGGGTCCACGGCCACGGAGTCCGCCTCGCGCAATCCGGCGAGTGCATCTGGGGCATCCGGTAGCACCGCTGCCAGGCCGCCGTATGCCCCATCCACATGGAACCAGAGCCCGAACTCGCGACACAGCGCGGCCATCTTCGGCAGCGGGTCAATAGCCCCCGTACTTACCGAACCGGCATTCCCCACCACCAATGCAGGCCTGTCTCCCGCTTCAATGTCCTTGAGAATTCGTTCCTTTAACGCCGTCAGATTCACCCGCATTTGGTCATCCACGGGTATCCAGCGAATCGCGTCCGTCCCCATTCCCGCGATGTCCGCCGCCTTTTGAATCCATGTGTGCGTCTCTTTCGAACAGTAGACGCGCAGCCGTGTCCCGTCCATGCCCTTCGTGCGCACATCCCATGCCGCCTTCGCCTGCCGCGCTGCAAGAAAGCAAACCAAGTTAGCCATGTTACCGCCGCTGACAAACAGGCCTCCGCAATCGACGGGATAACTAAGCATCTCAGCAATCCAGCGAATCGTCTGCCCTTCAATCTCGCTCGCCATGGGTGAGAGCAGCCACGCACCGACGTTGGGATTGACCGCGGCGGCGAGCAACTCCCCCAGTGCGCCGATAGGCGCTGCCGGCGAGGTGATGTATCCCCAGAAGCGAGGATGGCCGTTGAACAGGGAGTGATCGAAGAGCAAATCAGCGGCATGATGGAGCAACTGCGCCGGGTCGGCACCCCGTTCCGGCAACGTGCGCTGAGCCGCGAGAGCCTGCCGTACTACCGCGGGAGATTCCGCCCGCGTGACGGGTCGTTGGGGAAGCGAGTCAAGAAAATCGGCGATGCGATCGATAAGCTGGGTGGCCAGTTCTCGAAACTCCTTGGAACTCATGGCCAGCGGTGCCGCGCGATTCTTAAGGCTCTGATTGTCGCGCATCGAAACCCTCAGCCGAATTCTATCCGAAGAATGCACAAGTTCATTGCTGTACTCTATTCGACTGGGGGCGATAGAATCGGGCGAATCCAATAGAGCGGGGTCAATCGGACACCGATCTGAGTTGACGCATCTACCAAGTCACTCATCGAGGAAACGATTAAGTACCGGTTCCCAAGATCATGCTCAAACAGACAGATTCCGGCATCCAGCAATTACATGGCGCCGGCGAGCGTACCCAGGATTAGCAACGCGGGCGTCGCCTGCTTGTAGATCGCCCCCCATGCGAACAAAGCCAGAGGAATTGTGCGCGCCGCCGCGTACATCGCCAATAGCAACGACGCCTCCGTTGGAACGGATTCGGCAGGGACCAGGTATTGCGGACGGATGATCGCCGCGATGGAAAAGCCGCTCGCGACCAGGACATTGATTGCCGTGACCAGAGAAGCCAGCCGAATCGCCTTTATTGTTGTCATTCATTCCTCTCTCTGAGTAAGCTCGTCCAAGCGTAATTGGGTTGATTCGACAACTTGGTTCGCCAATTGCGGAGCAGGACACCTTTCTTGTTTACCCCCATCAGTTGTCGTCAGACTGTAAGAACTACCCTCCCGAAGGGGCGACCTTCAACGAGATAGCGCAGAGCCTCAGCCGCTTCTGTCAGAGGAAAGGTCTTAGCCACGATCGGTTTGATCGCACCGGATTTAAGAAGAGAGGCAGTAGATTTCCACGCGTCAGCAACGATCGCCTGCGGCTGAGAGAACATATTGAAACCCCGGATGCTGGTCTGCGACACGATGAGACTTGTCACGTCAATAGTTGTCTTGCGGCCTGCGGAATAGCCCAGTGTTATGAGGCTTCCTCCCGACGCGAGTGCTTTGACCGCTTCGCTCAACACCTCACCGCCGATCCCGTCGACGATGATGTCTGCGCCGTAGCTGTCTGTGATACGACGTACGCCGTCGGTTAACTTTTCCACGGAGGTATCGATGACCTCATTGAATCCGAGTGCCTTCGCTTGCTCGGCTTTCGCATGGTTGGTCGTACTCGATATGGCGTGCTTTGCTCCCAGTGCGCGTGCCAATTGTGTCACTGCGTTGCCGACCGATCCTCCGATCGCTGGCGCCAAAACGGTTTTGCCTGGACGAAAATCAGCCAGGGTAAGAGCCACTTGCGCTGTGAGATACGCTACCGGAATGCCCGCGGCGCTCACATCATCGACATTGTCAGGAATCAAGCAGAGGTCTTCCTTCCGTACAGCAATCCACTCGCAATAGGTTCCATCTTCAAAGGCGCCATATGTGCCCCAGAACATCACGCGTGAGCCAGCAGGAAAATCCGCACCGCCTCCCTCTTCCACCACGCCCGCTCCCTCGTTGCCCAAGATGAGCGGTTTCTCCGGGATGTGAAAATCGCCGACGAGAATCGTGTAGTCGAGCGGCGTGACGCCGGCAGCAGTGATTCGCACCAGAACTTTCCCGGCTGTAACCGCTGGTTTCGGAAGCTCGACGAACTTCAGTGCTTCATAACCACTAAACTGCTCCGCTCTCATAGCGCGCATATTGATTCTCCCTTTTTCCCATGTCATTCCTGGGTCGCGCCGGTGGGCGGCAACCTGGAGATTGTTAATGTCGACCGAGACCACTCCCCGGTTGCGAATTGGTTGAGTCCCTGCCTTCTAAGCATGCCATGTAGATTATTGATATAATCCACATACAGGTTTAGATTCGTAATCCAGATTTGGTCGCAGATTATTTTTGAGGAGATTCGTATGGGCTATTCCCAGGCGCAAAAGGAAAGGACTCATAAGCGCATCGTTGCCATTGCCTCAAAGAGATTCCGCGAGAAGGGCCTCGCGGGATTCGGAATTGCGGAGTTGATGAAGGAGGCCGGCCTGACGGTTGGTGGCTTCTACAAGCACTTCGACTCGCGTGACGAACTAGTAGCCGAGGCAGTCAGCGCTGCATTCGGTGTCTGGGAGCGCCAGAAGGACACTGCCGAATCCGAAGGCCAGCCGCTAACCTTCGAGAAGCTTATCGACGACTACGTGAGCGATGTGCACCGCAAGAATCCAGGTGTGGGCTGTGCCTTCAGCGCGCTGGCGCCTGAGCTCGCTCGCAGCGACAAGCGGACTCGCGCGCTTACCTCTGAACAAGTCAGGGATGACATTGAGCTGATTGTTGGGTTGCTGGCAGGCAAGGACAAGCGCGCGGCAAGGTCGAGAGCGATCCTGGCTTTGAGCGCCCTCGTTGGAGCGATGTCGCTGGCCCGCGCCGTATCGGATGAGGAGCTTTCACGCGAAATCTTGAGGACGGTAGCGACCCTTCTGAAGCATCCAGTCTAGGGGCACCAAGATTGAAAGTGGTCAAAGTGTCGAGAGACAATCTAGCAGTCAACGCCAAAGTTTTCTTGAATGCGGCCTGCTTTCATTCATCTCACGTCCGTCTCAACCGGGTCCTGGCCGCCAAGTATTTTTTCGAACATGCTAGCCATCAAGTTGCGCACGACACTCGCCGGGACGACCGCGTTAATGATCCGGTTCATACGCCCCGGAATAATCAGAGAACGATTGTCTCGCAACGCATTGAGGCCTTCCCGGACGCATTGCTCCACCTTCATCGGCTTAACGGGCATCTCCTTGCGGTTGAAGCCAAATTTATCAATCACAGGCGTGTCCGTAGGCCCCGGCGGCAACACTGTCACGTGCACGCCGAGCGGCTTCCATTCCACATGAAGGGCTTCCGCGAGACTTTGAACATACGCCTTTGCACCTGCGTCGTTCGCCATATAGGGGACCCCTTTGTCCGCGCCCATTGCTCCCACAAACAGAAAACCACCGCGTCCGCGCCTGATGAGCTTCTTGCCGAAATGATAGGCGATATCCAGGTGTGCGAGCGTGTTAAGACGCAACAATTCAGACATCTCGTGTCTGTCATTGTTGAGGAATTTGCCGGGTTTGCCCGTGCCAGCGTTGGAAACCACAAGACCGATGTCGAGATCGTTGGTGACCAAGGAGAGTTGCTTGAGAAAACCCTCGCGGGAGAGATCAAGAGCGGCGACCCGATACTCTACCCCGTATTGCTTGCTGTATTCGGCGCCCAATTCCGACAGCAAGGTCTCACGCCTGGCAACAAGAACCACATTTATTCCCGAGGCCGCTACTTGGCGGGCAAACTCCCGACCGATACCCGACGACGCGCCGGTAATGAGTGCCCACGGTCCGAAGGTGTCTCTGCTGATGCCGGTCTTCATCCCTGGCTCCCTTTGGTGTCGGTTTTGCTGTTTTGGGTAGATAAAAGTGGGCGCAGGACATCAGACTTGCCCTTTGCCGCCACCAACGAGCAGTTCGATACCCGTGACGAAACTGGAGTCATCTGACGCCAGAAAAAGCGCGGCTGTCGCAATTTCATCAGGTTCTCCCGTGCGTCCCATTGGGATGGTGGATACAATCCGTGCAGAATGGGGCACCGATCCCTTACGAAGGGAATGTGTCCCCAAACATAGGAAGGCCGCTGACAGATTCGGCCTTTGTTGCCTCGTCTTGCAACACATCCCAGTGCTCGGCCAGGAGACCATCTTCGAATCGGACAACGTCGGCGGCGATCCAGGCAGCGGGCCTTCCCATCCCGGTAAAACGGCCATGCGCGATGACGTAGTCACCTTCTGCGACGATTAGTTGGTTCTCATAGCGCAAGGTATCTGGCGTCGAACGGACCAGAGTGAACAGTCCTTCTCGTCCTGGTGCAATGTGTGCGCTGTGCTGAATGTACTTCGGCGACCAGAAGCGTTCTGCTGCTGCGTAGTCGCGTTTATTGAAGAGAGTGTCGAAGGCTTCGAGGACAATAGCCTTGTTCTGTTCGGGTGTTGTCTTTGGCATCTTCAGCTCCTGGCGTTGTGTTCGGATGATTGATAGGTCGGGTAATCGGAATAGCCGTGTGGTCCCGAGGCGTAGACGGTTTCCCAGTCCACTTCAGCAAGAGGGGAATTGTCGGCAAACCTCTGGACTAGATCAGGATTTGCGATATAAGGACGGCCGAACGCTACCAGATCTGCCAGACCTTCTGCGATAAGACGATTGCCGCGATCACGGTCCATCTTTACGTTCGCGATCAGTGTGCCTTTGAAGAGAGGACGGAAATGCCGGAACATGCCATCATCGGCCAGCCTTTCCAAGGGGCTGCCGGAAAAGTCGGTGGTGTTTCCCATGAGCAATAGGTGCGAAAGGTTGTATTCGTTCAGTCTCCGGATGGCGTACTCGGTAATCGGCAGGGTCTCGTCGTTGGCTGCGAACGCGCCACCCTCGTGCATCGGACTGATCTTGACTCCGACCCGCTTTGCATCCACCACATTGAGGACTGCCTCAACCACTTCGAAGAGGAATCGGGACCGGTTTTCCAGGCTCCCGCCGTATTCGTCTTTGCGAAGGTTGGTCGTCGCATTGAGGAACTGAGAGATCAGGTAAAGGTAATTGGCGAGTATCTGGACGCCATCGAAGCCGGCTTCCATCGCGTTTCGCGCAGCTCGCGCGAA
>DASRRN010000378.1:0-5793 GCA_035695685.1 Acidobacteriaceae bacterium
ACCGGGCTTTTAGCCCTGGTGAAAATGCCCCAAGCTCCCCAATAAACCCCATTCGCATATCAATGAAAAGATGTAGCCGTGACCATCAGGTGGGTACCGCAACAAGATCCTGTACGCGGGCTTCGGTGGTTGAAAAGCTCCCAACGGCATAGGCAAGATAGGCATCCTCGAGGTCCTTCGACTCCGCGCCCATCAAGCGCGCTGTCACGCGAAAAATCTGTGAAGCGCTCCGCTCAGGATGACGATTTTGTGGGAGTTTTGATGAAAAACATTCCAAACAAGTTAGCGCTTATGGACTGAATTCCGGGGAGAGCTATCGGCGAAGAAGGCGGCTGCGCACATCGCCAGGAGGTGCGCAGCCGTATCGAAGCTACTGTTTTTTGGGACCGACGAGAGAGAACATGGCGCCCTGCGGGTCCATGCCAAGAACGATCCATAAATCGCCGGGTACTTGATGGGGACCCATGAAAATCTGGCCGTTCTTCTCCTTGATGCGTGTTGCTGCGGCATCAATATCTTCCACGTTGAAGTAGTAGAGCCAGAACGGGACAGGAGACTTGCTGGGATCGCGCGTCATCATCGCACCGACCGGAGCACCGCCGTTGTTGAGGGGCCCCTGCAGCGCGTATCCGAGAGGGAGATTCGTTCCATATCCAAGCGCGTACTGCAGATGGTTGAAAAAGGCCTCTGAATCGGCGGGGCCGGGGGAAGTCTTTCTCCTCTATTGGGATACCGTCGTCCTTAGGGCAAGTTCCTGTCCAGCAAAATCAATGTCTCCGCAAGTACGCGGGCGCCCTTGGCACAATCTACAGGTTCTGCCCACTCTTCAGGTGTATGGCTTCTGCCATCTGTGCAGGGCACAAAGATCATACCCATGGGCGCAATGCGAGCGATGAACACGCCATCGTGACCGGCCCCGCTGGGCAACCGGGTGCTTTTCATCCCGCCTGCCGCGGCCGCTTTCTCGATGGTGTTCTGTAGCAGTGGAGAACATGCGGTCGGCGATGTTTGGCTCAGCGGAGAGATTTTCAGGTGCAGCCTTCTGTCTTTCAATTCGCGTTCGGCGCGCTTCCACAACTCCTGCTCAAAGTGGAGCAGAGCGGCATCGTCGGTGCTGCGGGCCTCAAGGATCATGGAAACCGAACCTGGCACTGCATTGATCGCATTGGGCTGGACGGATAGTTTTCCCACCGTCGCCACCAGATAGGGATCGTCATCGGATCTTGATCGCGCCAGCTGGTCCACTGCACGGATGAAGTCCGCGGCTCCAACCAACGCGTCGCGGCGAACCGACATGGGGGTCGTCCCGGCATGATCGGCTTGTCCTTCTACGGTTATTTCGTGGCGGCGAATGCCTACGATCGCCGTCACGATGCCGACCTCGGCATTTCGTGCAGCGATGACCAGACCCTGTTCGATGTGCAGCTCAACGTAGGCCGCGACTGAATCATGGTTGCGAAGCGGCTGGCCCAGCAGTGTGGCGGCGCCACCCACACTATCGATGGCGGCGGCAAGCGTCAGGCCTGAAGGCAAACAGCGGGCCAGATCCGATTCGGTTAATACGCCCGCCCAGCTTCGACTGCCAACGCACGAAAGACCGAAATCGCTCGGCTCTTCTGCCAGAAAGTCGACGACTTCCAGGGGATGTGAGAGCGAAACTTGTTGCTCCCGAATTGACTGCGCAGCCTCCAGGGCGGCAAGCAAGCCCAGTACTCCGTCGAAGCGGCCGCCTGCCGGCACCGTATCTGAATGTGATCCAGCGACCAGAGTCCCTAAGCCGGGTGCAGTGCCGGGGATACGGCCGAGCAGATTCCCACCCGCATCGATGGTGACGGAGAGGCCGGCAGCAAGGAACTCCCGCTCCAGCCAAGAGCGGCCGTGGGCAAATTGAGGATCGAATGCACGACGCGTCCAGGGCAGGGCCGGATCGGTGAGGCGGCTGAGAGCCTCAATGCGACTCCATAGCCGGCCGGCGTTGATTTCGATCATGTTCTGGAGCTGCTATGCGAGCGCCAGATTGAGGTTCTCTATGGCTTCGTCGACCTCTGCCGTGTTCTTGTAGCCAACGGTGACGGCATTGACGCCCGCGTTTTTGAACGCGAACTTCATGGCGGCTTTGCGGTCTTCCCGGTTGGTGAACGACCCCTCGCCCACCAGCTTCATGCTGATCACGCCCATGCCATCCTTGCGGGCTTGCTTCACATGTGTAACCACTTCGCTTACATTCCCAAGCCCCGAGGTGTTGTAGTCTTCCGCATCCATGCGCACGCCCTTGTGGTTCATGCGGATCATGGCTACCTGGAGCCACTTCATGTCCGGGACCTGGCGCAGCGCCGGTAACCCGTGCACGGAGGCGCCGTGTGACAACACAGTCTGCTTCACCTGGGCTTCGGAAATCCCATCCTGCCAACGGAGGCTATCGGTGGGCCAGGTCGGAGTATGCTGCCAGTGCAACAGCACGATGTCGAAGTATTCGGTCTTCGCCATTCTGCGCAGCTGGTCGATCTTATCCTGCGGATTCACCCCATTATGGGTCGTGACCTTGGTCATTAGCCGATAGCTGTCGCGCGGAATACCTTGCAAGGCGATGCCGAGCATCTCGTGCATTCCATTATAGGATTCGGCGGTCTCGAAGAAGCGGATACCACGGTCATAGGCGTGGCGCACCAGGCGGTTGAATTGCTCTTGCCCCAGGTCGCGCTGTACCTCGCCGGAGAAGCTCCCGGTGCCGAACGCAAGCCGCGTCACCTTTACGTTTGTTTTTCCGAGGGTTATCCAGTCGGTAGCCGTCTGCGGCTCCGCTTTCAGAGACAGACCTCCAGCACTTGCGAGCGCACCTGCGGCGAGGCCGGTTTTCAGGAATTCACGTCTGGAGTAGTGAGCCATAGTCTTCTCCCAATGCGCGGAATCTTACCATATATATGGTAGCTCCAATTCAGGAGCTTTGCCCAGGGGACGCGGTACATTGGCTGCATCATGAAGAAGTTTATTAATCGCCCGGAAAACGTTGTCGACGAGATGTTGCAGGGCTTTATGGTGCTGCAACCAGGCTCCGCCCGACTGCCAGGACATAAGGCGCTCATTCGCGCAGATGCGGCGCAAGCGCGTGGAAGCCAGGTCGCCGTACTCTCCGGCGGTGGCAGTGGGCACGAACCGGCGCATGCGGGCTACATCGGCACGGGCATGCTGAGTGCCGCCGTGGCCGGAGAAGTCTTTACCTCTCCCAGCAGTGACACTGTTTTTGCCGCCATCAAAGCAGTAGCAGGAAAGCCCGGAGCGTTGCTGGTGGTCAAGAACTACACCGGCGACCGGCTCAATTTCGGATTGGCCGCCGAGATGGCGCGTGCTGAAGGCATCCCGGTAGAAATGATCATCGTGGATGATGACGTGGCCCTGAAAAATACCGAGCAAGCAACCGGTGCTCGCGGCCTTGCGGGGACGGTCTTCATCCATAAAGTGGTGGGAGCCGCTGCCGCCGAGGGCAGGAACCTGGCTGAGCTGACAACCATTGGCAAAGCAGCCGTTGAGTCTCTGGCGACGATGGGTGTTTCATTTTCAGCTGGGACCTCGCCTGCCGTGGGAAGGCCAAGCTTTGAGCTGGGTGAGGACGAGATGGAACTCGGTCTCGGCATCCACGGCGAACCGGGCGTGAAGCGGATGCTGTTGCAGCCCGCGAATGAACTGACGGAGACGCTGCTGACGGCAATTCTGCAGCAAGGAAAATTCTCCAAGCAGGTGGCGGTGATGGTGAACAATCTTGGAGCAACCACGGCGATGGAGCTCGCGATCGTGAGCGACCACGCAGTGAGCTTTCTCGAAGGCAAGGGCTTTACGGTGGAGAGAATTTTTGCGGGAACCTTTCTTTCCTCACTGGATATGGCGGGAATCTCGATCTCCGTTCTCGGCCTGAATGAGGATCGGCTGCGCTGGATCGACGCAGCGACTACTGCTCCCGCGTGGCCCAACGTGCTGAAACAGCGTCCCGGTAAATCGGCGGCGGCGATGGTAACGGAGGTCAGCACAAATGTAACTTCGCCTGCCGGCCATGGCGCGCAAACGGAGACAGGCAGAAAGGTACAACGGGCGATCGAGGCCGCTTGCCAGGTCTTGATCGCCTCCGAGGACGAGCTGACGGAGATGGACCGCGTTACCGGCGACGGCGACCTGGGCGCGAGTATGGCGCGCGGGGCCAAGGCGGTCCAGGACGCGGTGAGCTCCTATCCGTTGGACGATATTCCCGCTACGCTTAAAGCGCTCGGCCATACCCTGCGACGGGAGTTGGGTGGATCATCGGGGCCGCTCTATGGAGTGCTTTTTCTGCGATGCGGCAGCGTTCTTGAGGGCTTCGGCGCAATTGGACTGACGCAGTGGGCCGAAGCGCTGGAACAGGGTTGCGGGGCCATCAGCGAATTGGGCGGCGCAAAGCCAGGCGACCGCACCATGCTGGACGCGCTCGATCCTTTCGCGAAGACACTGCAACAGGGCAAAGGGGGCAATACGCGGGCAGCGATGCTTGCCGCGGTGGAAGCATCGGAGCGCGGCGTCGAAGCCACGGCTCACATGAAACCAAGGCTGGGACGCTCCAGTTATCTTGGAAATAGAGTGCTTGGCTATCCTGATCCAGGTGCGAAGGCCATCTCCCTCTGGTTGCAGGCTGTGTGTGAAGCGATTTTCAAGCATGCCTAAGCTTGTGAGCGCGATTAAGGCCGTTGTCGCAATTTGTAACAAGCCCGTATTTAAGTAGCTTCAGCGGCCGCTGCCGTAAACAATTCCGTGCATAACGCTCTTCTATAATGTGGGGCATGGGTTCTTTCAGAGTCTCGAGGGTGCAGCCGATCCTGCACAGGGTCCTGGATTGGGTACCGGCGGTGCTGAGCGTTCTGATGATCGCCCTCGAATCCACGGCCACGATGTCATCGGCTAACACCAGTCAATGGTTATATCCTGTGTGGGTAAAGCTCTTCGGCCCCATTAGCCCGGCTCGCTGGGAGGTAGTACATCACCTCATCCGCAAGACGGGTCACTTCGTTGGTTACGGAGTCGTGAGTCTCGCTTTCTTCTATAGTTGGCGGCAGACGTTTCACCGAATGGCGGTCAAACATTGGACGCTCTGGCGGCGGGCTTCCGTTCTGGCAGTACTTTGCACCCTTGTGGTCGCCAGTCTCGATGAATACCATCAAAGTTTCCTGCCGAGCCGGACTAGTTCGCCCATCGACGTCGGTATCGATGTCTGCGGAGCGATTGCCTTTCAGTTGGTTTTGCTTTTAATCATTCAGTTGTTCTCTCGCCGCCCTGGATATCGCGCCGCTTGACTGCACCCGCATTTTCGCTCCCGATGTGCACCGAACCCACAAAGTTCCACAAGAAATTAACTGGTAGAAAAGCATACCCAGGGACTAAAGAGACTGCGTGAGAACCTATCAATAGAAAAATGAGTCCCGCAGGGACGGGCTGAACTTAGCCCAGGACGCAGTCCTGGGCAGTGATTCGAAAAACGAAAAGTCCCGCAGGGACGACTGGAAGTTACCCGGACATCTCGAAATATTCCGCGGATTGAGAATTCCAATCCGCTGCTCGACTTCAGGGCCATGTCTCGATGACTTTCTCAGTCGTCCCTTCGGGACTTTTCCATGGTGCTTGCTAACCCAGGACCGCGTCCTGGGCTAAGTTCAGCCGTCCCTGCGGGACTCGATTTCGTCATGGTAGTTCTCACGCACCCTCTCCCGATAGAGGCAGCCATCCGTTGAGACATTAGACCCTGTAGGGTTGCGAAAGGTTCTCATTCGGGCACCC
>DASRRN010000379.1:0-7025 GCA_035695685.1 Acidobacteriaceae bacterium
AGGCTGATCGAGTTGCCGGTCTCCTGGTATATAGAGAATTCCGGCTACTGGGCGATGAGCCCGGGGTATGATCGCGCGGGCCAGGAGGACTTCCGTCGCGCCATTCCTGGCGAGTGCATGCTTTGCCACAATGGTCTGCCACTCAAAAGCAGTTATCCGGAGCGCGGTGATACGGGCTTGTCTTTGTTCCCCAAAGAGATTCCCGAAGGGATTGACTGCCAGCGGTGTCATGGGCCTGGAGGGGCACATGTGCGCGCGGCTCTCGCCGCCAACACTCCTCGGGAAAAGATACGGCAAGCGATTGTGAATCCGGCGCGGCTCAGCCGTGACCGGCAACTCGAAGTTTGCATGCAGTGTCATCTGGAGACCAGCAGCAGCCTGATGCCGAACGAGATTCGCCGCTACAACCGCACCATCGATTCCTACCGGCCGGGGGAGGTCATGGGGGATTACAAGATCTACTTCGACCGTGCCTCCGGACAAGGTGACCGATTCGAGATCGCGCATGCCGGGTATCGGCTGCGGATGTCGGCGTGCTTTCGATCAAGCCAGATGACCTGCCTTACCTGCCACGATCCTCACCAGTCGTACAACACTTCGACCTCGACGGCTCACTACCTGGCGGTCTGCCAGGGTTGCCATCAATCGGTGGTTCATCAGGCCAGCTTGCCGGCGGGAACGAACTGCCTCTCCTGCCACATGCCCAAACGACGGACCGATGATGTCGTCCACGTCGTGATGACGGACCACTACATCCAGCGCGTAAAACCTGACCGCAACCTGCTGGCGCCGATGGCGGAGGTGGCCAACGAACCGCAGGGCCGTGAGGGGGTGGTGCCGTACTATCCTTCGCCCTTGCCGCAGACCGCCGAGAACGAGCTCTACGCCGCAACTGCGGAGGTGAAGCATGGATCGGAAGGCGGTATCGCACATCTGGAACACGCGATTCTTCGCTCCTCACCTGCCGCGCCGGACTTCTACTTCGAGCTGGGAGACGGATACGCGAGGGCGGGAAAGAGCGATGAGGCCATTCGCTGGTACAAGGAGGCGCTGCGCAAAAAGCCGGAGTTTCGCCCCGCCACCAAGCAGCTGGCCGCTACGCTGATGGGTAAAGGAGAATACGCAAGGGCAACGGAAGTGCTGCGGCAGGCGATCACGGCTCCCCCGGCCGATGAGGCTCTGTTTACCGATCTGGGGAACGCCTACCTGCACCAGCGAATGCTTCCCCAGGCGCAACAAGCGCTCAAACGAGCACTGGAGATCAACCCCGAACAACCGGAGGCACAGAACCTGCTCGGGTTGATTGCCGTGCAGAAGAGCGATCCTGCGCAGGCGGAAGCTCAGTTTCGGGGCGCACTCCGCAGCCAGCCGGATTTTGCCGAGGCTCATAACAACCTCGGAAATGTGCTGGCGGCGGCCCGTAATTACCCGGAGGCGGAGTATCACTTCCAGAGGGCGGTTGCGATCAATCCGAATTATGCTGAGGCCCATCACAGTTACGCTCTGGTGCTGGTGCTGACTCACTCCTATGATCAGGCCGCCGCTGAGCTACGCGAGGCGGCTCGGCTCGCCCCGAATGACGCGCAGACGCGTGATGATCTGGGTGACGTTCTGATGGCCCGGGGACAGGGTGACGGGGCTGCCGAGCAATACCGCGAGGCGATCCGGCTGAAGCCTGGTTTGGCCGATGCACATTGCAGTTTGGGGAATTTGCTGGGTGCACAGAAGAAATACGAGGAAGCGAAAGTCGAGCTCCAGGCTTGCACCCAACTCGACCCTAGCCGGGTGGAAGCCAACCTCGGATTGGGGTTGATTCTCATGGGTGAGGGCAAGACGGCGGAAGCGAGGGTGCAGTGTCGAAAGGCGCTGGCAAGCGCCGACCCTGGGGTTCGCGACGCTGCCCAAAGGGCGCTGGAACAGTTGGGTCGTTGATTGGGTTTGCTCTGCCGGGTGGTTTTTAATCGCCAGGATGGCTAGTCGGATGCTGCGGTGCAATGCGTGTGAGCGGGTGGGTGGCGTACACCAGTGGCCATGAGCTCCTCGATGGCCTCAACGGGCTGAATACCGCCCCTGGCTCCGGTGGCCGTGCAATTCAATGCCGCCGCGGCGCAGGCGAAGTCGAGTTGTCGTTCCAGGGGCCAGTTTTGCAGGAGCCCATAGATAAACCCGGCGTGAAAGATATCTCCCGCACCAGTGGTATCGACCACGGGAACGGAAAAGGCGGACTGCTGAAATAGCTGCTTTCCATCCCACGCCAGCACGCCATTGTCTCCCAGGGTCGCCGCAGTGAGGCTGCATCCGTAGCGACGCTGCATTTGACGCAGCGCCATTTCGAGATCAGGCTCATCCATCAGGCGGCAAGGGATATCCCTACTGACAATGAGATAGTCGACGTTCACTAAGAGCTTTTCCACGCCCAGATACAGCTCATCCAGATCGGCGATCACGGGAATGCCGGCGGCTCGAGCCCAAGCGGCCGCCTGGGTCGCTGCCGCCGTGTCGTATCCGTCCACGTGCAGGGCGCGGGCATTCAGGATCCACTGGCGATCCAGATCGCCAGGCTTCAGGGCAACGCGCGGATCCCGCCGGCAAAGTACGGTCCGCTCGCCACCGCCGTCGACCAGGATGAGCGACTGCGGACTCGTGCCTCCTGGAACGGAAATGATTCGCGCCTCCACGCCTGCACGGGTGAAGGCCTCCTGATGAAGAGTCGCAGCAGAGTCGTCGCCAAGGATGCCCACGTACCGGGTGGACATGCCCCAGCGTTGACAAGCCACCACGGTGGTCGCAACTTGCCCCCCGGGTAACACCGTTGCGGAACCGTACTCCACCTTGGAACCACGCTCTGGATAATTTGCCAGGGCTATGAGCGTGTCTGTCGCATTCAGGCCAACACCGACCAAGTCAACCTTCGACGGTTTCGTCATCCTGCCAGTGTACCCGGATAACCCCCCAAATCGAGGGTTATCGGCGGTAGATAGCCAAAGGGAAGCAAGGACGCCTAGGAATGCACATTTTGGGCTACACTGATCTGACCTTGGATAATATCCCTTAATGCACCTTATACGTGTCTAGTCGAAAACAAATCTGGTGCCTGGTATTGCCAATCGCGCTCCTCGCGCTGGTAATCGGGTCGACGCTCGGGGGAATCTGGCATCACCACGCCAATGCTCCAGCCGACACCTGCCCGATCTGCCATTTAAGCCATCAAGCCATCGCGCCAGCGCCGACAATCATTGGCGTAAGCATTCCGGCTCCCCGGGGACCCGGGCCGGAGCCCCAGCGAGATAACTTCTCTCCCACCCCCACCGCCCGCCGCCTTCCCGCGCGCGCACCCCCCGCATAGACAGCTTGCTCTCTTTCGTGCCGTCCCTGGCACGCCGATCTGTGTACCGCCCTCCCTCAAGAAGGCAGACTGCTCATGCGTTTACAACGTTTGCGTCTTTCATTCTTTATCGTCACAGTTACTGCTTCGTGTGCCGCCGGGGCACAATCTCCGCCGGCGCAGGCACCGTCCCCCCCGGCGCAGGCGCTGGCCCAGAAACCAGCCTCGGTGACCATTACACTTGACGACGCCATCCAGATGGCGCTACGGCACAACCACAACATCCTGGCGGCGCGCACCACGATCCAGCAGAGTGAGGCGGAAGAGGTCACTGCCAATCTGCGTCCCAACCCGGTGATCCTGAGCGATTGGCAGTTTCTGCCGATTTTCCAGCCGAGCCAATTCAGCGCGGATTACCTGGACAACACTGCGCAGTTCGACCTGGGGGTCGGCTACCTGTTCGAGCGAGGCAAGAAGCGGCAACACCGCCTGCGAGCGGCCCGAGACGTTACGGCGCAAACCCGGTCACTGGTCGCCGACAATGAGCGCAGCCTGACTTTCAGCGTGGGCAGCGGATTCATCAACGTGGAGCTGGCCGAATCGACGCTTGCGCTCGCCCAGCAGGATCTCCAGAGCTTCCAGAACACAGTCGATATCGGAGAGGCGCGTTATAAAGCAGGCGACATTGGCGAGGATGACCTGCTGAAGATCAAGCTGCAGTTGCTGCAGTTCCAAACCGACGTATCTGCGGCCAAACTTGCCCGGGTGCAGGGGCTCTCGGATCTACGCCAGCTGCTGGGATACGAATCGATCGCAGCGGACTACGACGTAGCCGGGACATTCGATTACCAGCCGGTCAAGGGCAACGTGGACGACTTTCAGGCGCTCGCGCTGCAGAACAGGCCCGACTTGCGGGCAGCACAGCAGGGAGTTACCGCCGCCGACAGCCAACACGCTTTGCAACAGGCGATCGGCAAGAGAGACATCACCGGGGAAGTGAACTACACCCACCTGGGTTACCTCAACGACATTTCCCTGTTCGGACAAATGCAGATGCCGATTTTCGATCGCAACCAAGGGGAGATCGCACGCGCTGCTTATGCGATCACGCAAGCGCAGGAACAGGAGCGATTCACCAACGGACAAGTGCAGACCGACGTGCGAGACGCCTATGAAAATCTGCGCACCAATGACCAGGTAGTGGGACTCTATCGCTCCGGATATCTGGACGAGGCGAAGCAATCCCGCGACATCAGCGAGTACGCCTACCGGCGCGGTGCAGCCAGCCTGCTTGATTTTCTCGATGCTGAGCGAAGTTACCGCGCCACGGAACTGGCTTACCGGCAAGCGCTCGCTTCCTACCTGCTCGCGCTCGAACAGCTTCGCCAGGCTATAGGAACCAGGAGCTTGCCATGACAACTTTCTCCAATACTCTCCAGAGTGCGATGGCATTGGCTCTCGCGGTGACGCTTACGGCTTGCAGCGCCAACAATCGCAAGGGGGCAGGTGAGATGACCTCTTACTCGGCCAACGGCTCGCCGTCTTCGGTTCCCCGGCTGTTCACGATTCCGCAAGACCAGATGTCACACGTCCAGGTAGTTACGATCGAACCAACTCGACTGGTACGGACGCTTCGGCTTACGGGCGCCGTGGCCTACAACGCTTTTGACACTACACCCGTCATCACCCAGGTCGGGGGCCCGGTTAGCAGGATTCTGGTCGTGCCAGGGCAACACGTGAAGACCGGCCAGCCGATGCTGGACATAACCAGTCCGGATTACTCGCAGTTGCTGGACGCCTATCTGAAGGCGGCGGATTCTTTCCGCCTGACGGATAAGAATTGGGTCCGCGCCCAGGACTTATACCAGCATCACGCCATTGCCCAGCGCGACCTGGAGCAGGCCGAGTCAGACCGCAACCAGGCGCAGGCGGACCTGAACGCGGCTGACCAGGGTATGAGAATTCTCGGCATCAAGAACCCGGGCGACCTGGCGAAGGCACCGAGCTCGGCCCTGATTCCCGTGCTTGCTCCGATCGGTGGCGAAGTGGTGGAGCGCCTCGTTTCACCCGGCCAAGTGGTACTCGCGGGGCAAACGCAGGCCTTTACGATCTCGGACCTGAGGACCGTCTGGGTACTGGCCAACGTGTACCAAGCGGACTTGGCCGCGGTTCGCACCGGAGACGACGTGGTGGTGCAAACGGATGCTTATCCCGACAGCTTTCATGGAAGGATCTCCTACGTGTCGCCGGCACTCGACCCCAACACCAGAACGCTGCAGGCACGCATTGTCGTAGACAACCCTCAAGAGAAATTGAAAAGGGATATGTATTGCACGGTCACGGTAACGGCCAGTTCCATTCCGAATGCGATCGCTGTTCCTGACTCGTCGGTGCTGCGCGACGACAACAATCAGCCGTTTGTGTATCTGGCCGAGAACGCGAATCAGTTTGGCAGGCGCGACGTGGAAATCGGCGAAAGCCTGAATGGGAAGACGCATATTTTACGGGGCCTTTCCCCGGGAGAGAGGGTTGTGGGGAATGGCAGCTTGTTTCTTCAGTTTGCTAATTCGCTGCAACACTGAGGAGGCGGGCTTCCCATGATTCATCACATCGTCCAGTTCGCGCTGCGGCAACGACTCCTGGTGCTACTGCTGGTGGCGTTCATTGCTGTGGGCGGAGCGATCTCATTCAAACACATGCCCGTGGACGCCTATCCCGATTTGTCACCGCCGATGGTCGAGGTTATTACGCAGTGGCCGGGCCACGCCGCCGAAGAAGTCGAACGCCTGGTTACTATCCCGACAGAAGTGGAAATGAACGGCGTGCCGAGGATGGCTGTCATGCGTTCAATCTCCCTGTATGGGCTTTCTGACGTCATCATGACGTTTGACGAAGGCACGGACGACTATTTCGCCCGGCAGGTGGTTTTCGAGCGCCTCAGTTTAGTGACTTATCCAACCGGCGTAACTCCTACACTGGCGCCGCTGGCGAGCCCATCGGGGCTGGTCTATCGATATGTGATCGAAAGCCCTGACCGCACTCCGCAAGAGCTGAAGGTCTACGAAGACTGGGTCATCGAACGGGAATACAAGCAAGTTCCCGGAGTCGCAGACGATTCCGGTTTCGGGGGCACAGTGATGCAGTACCAGGTGCTGCTTGATCCGGCCAGGCTTTACTCGTACCACATCACAGTACCGACCGTGCTACAGCAGCTCTCGGTCAACAATTCCAACGCCGGCGGCGGATTCTACTCGCAGGGCGGCCAATTTTATTATGTTCGCGGGCTGGGCCTGGTGCGAGACACGCGGGACATCGGCGACGTAATCGTGGGCACGCAAAATGGAGTACCGGTACGGATCCGCGATATCGGGGACGTCACCATTGGGGCCGCGCCACGCCTGGGCGAGTTTGGCTTCAACAAAAAAGACGATGCCGTGGAAGGCGTCATCATGATGCGCCGCGGCGAGCAAACGCAGAACGTGCTGCAAGGAGTCGAGGAAAAAAGCCGGCAACTGAATGAACATATTCTGCCCGCCGATATAAAGGTGCGGCCCTATTACGACCGCAGCGACCTGGTTCAACTGACCATCGATACCGTCGAGCACAACATGATTGTAGGCATGACCCTGGTGCTGATCGTTCTGATGGCGTTCCTGGTGAGCATTCGCGCGGCGGTGATCGTTGCCCTTACCATTCCTCT
>DASRRN010000380.1:0-4189 GCA_035695685.1 Acidobacteriaceae bacterium
CCTGGCTTTCGCGTGGAGCACTCTGGTCTGCGCCGGCCATAGCCTGGTCAGGCTCGATGGGCATTTCGAAGCGGAATGTTGAGCCCTGGCCAAGGCGGCTGGTTACCGTAATGTCGCCTCCCATCAATCGCGCGTAGCTGCGGCCAATGGCCAGCCCCAGACCCGTCCCTTCCTGCTCTTCGATACCACGCTTGATCTGACTGAACGGCCGGAACAACTTGCCTTGCTGCTCATCCGCAATACCCGGACCGGTATCTTCAACCTGGGCTGACAACCAAAGCCGATGGGCATCCCTTCGCTCCAGTGTGATGTGCAGCGTGACCTGGCCTCGAGGGGTAAATTTGATCGCATTGCCCAGAAGGTTGATCAGCACCTGGGGTATCTTGCCTTCGTCGGCCACAACGTAAGCCAGGGGTTCCCCATCCACAACTACTTCGAATCGCAGTGCCTTCGCCTGCGCCCACAGCCGGAACATCGACGCGAGGTTATCCACTAAGCGGGAGAAATGGAAGGTCGTCGGATTGAGCTCGGTACGGCCGGCCTCGATTTTTGACATGTCCAGGATGTCGGTGATGAGAGTGATCAGATGCTCGCCGCTCTGGCAGATAATCTTAAGATTCGCTTTCGCGTTAGCTCCCAATTCCGGATCACGCGACATCAACTGCGCGTGACCAAGAATAGCGTTCATCGGGGTACGTATCTCATGGGACACGGTCGATAGGAATAAACTCTTAGCCCGGCTGGCCGCCTCAGCCTCTGCCGCTGCAACTTCGAGCTGGCGGTCATACCGCCTCTGCTCCGTGATGTCGCGTACAGCGGAAACGACCAGGGTTCCCTCCTCGGTCTCCAATGGGCTGAGACTTATCTCAATCGGGAAGTCAGTACCGTCTTTGCGCAACCCGTAGAGTTCTGCTCCGGCTCCCATGGGGCGCACCCGTGGATCGGCAAAAAAAGCCGAGCGGTGCTCCGGATGCCCGGCCTGGAAGCGTTCCGGCATCAACTTCTCCATCGACTGCCCGATCAGCTCTTCTCGCCGGTATCCGAATAAGCTCTCCATCTGGGCATTGACTAAAACGATCTTCCCCTCTCGATTCACCACCAGCATTGCGTCTGGCGCCGCTTCCAATAGCACTCGGAACTTGCCTTCGGTGGCGAGCCTCCGGGTACGGTCCACAACTTGTCCGAGCTGATTTCCGACCAGCATCATTACTTCCAGAAGCGCATCGTCTTGATCCTGGTAGTCGACCGCGAAAAACTCAAGCACCGCGATGACCTCGTTTCCGCTCAGCACCGGAAAGGCGAATGCCGACTTGATTCCGGCTTGTTGAGCTACCGCCTGCCGAGTGAAGTTCGCCTCGCTTGCCACATCTCTGACCCAAATAGGCCGTGCGTTGGCAACGACTTCAGCGAGAAGATCCGCTCCGACGGAAAATCCGCCGGCCTCAGAAACTGCGCGGAAGGCCTGGAAGCGATCTTCTTGACTGAAACTCCAAATCGGGGAAGAGACTAAATGCTTCTGGCCAGGGGAGGCTAAGCAGGCATGCCCCAGGGGCCAACCGGTAAAGTCACAAACCCGCTCGACGGCGAATTGCATTGCCTCTGCTGTGGTGGTTGCCTGGTTAGCGGTGGTCGCCACGTCCTTCAGTAACTCAAGGTGCTTGTTCCTCTCGTATAAGGTCTGTTCACTTTCTTTGAGCCTGGTAATATCGAAACCCACGCCGTGAATGGCACAAGGCCTGCCGTCGTCCCGGCGGAGCATGCTGGCTTCGCATTGAAACCACACCACCCTGCCATTACGCGCGATCACCCGGTATATCGATTTGAGCGGTTTGCCGGAAACAAACATTTCCGCGGCTTCTGCGCTCCATCTTTCCTTGTCATCCGGATGTATGTGCTGGTACCAGCGTATGGGGTCTTCGAGCCACTCGTTCTGCGAGAATCCCAGGCTTGCTTCGATTTGAGGACTTACATAAGCATCGCCGATGCCGCCCTCGAGGGAGGCCATGAAGACAACTGCAGGAAGCCGGTCGACGAGTGAACGATATTTGCTTTCCTCACTGAACGGACTAGTCGAATCAGGTTGGCCAGGGAGGGACGCCGGACTCGATGGATCGCGCGGACCGAACACGTCCGCCAGCCGATGGAGTGTGGCCTCGACGCCAGCCAGATCGAACGTCGTTTGATCCGATTGCGATAGCGCTGTAAGTTCTTGCCGCAAGCCAAGTCCTCGTGCACTTTCACCTATCCAGGTTCGCAACTCCAGGTTCGCAACTGATCGCGTCGCCGGAGGTTATGTTGTGTTGGTTTCTCCGCTTATCTCTTTCTCCAGCTCGGCTCTTTATTGAGCGAGGCCTGGGTAAACCTGCGCAGAGCGTGGATTGCTTTTCCGTAAGTGGCGACTGCGCTGGCGGATAGCAAGGAACCGGGTGGCTGGTTCATGAAGGGCATAAATTTGTCGGGAAAGCCGGGCATGGTACAACCGATACAAATCCCACCCACGTTGGGGCATCCGCCTATGCCTGCCATCCAACCACGCTTCCCAACATTGCACTGGACAACGGGTCCCCAACATCCCAGCTTCACAATGCATTGAATCTCGCCATACCTGGTCGCGAAGTCGGCCTGCTCATAGAAGCCACCGCGGTCACAGCCCTCGTGGACCGTCTGACCAAACAGCCAGGTAGGGCGCAGACACTCGTCGAGGGGGATCATGGGCGCCCTCCCCGTAGCCATATGAAGCAGATAGAGGAAGGTCTCCATGAAATTATCCGGTTGCACCGGGCATCCGGGAACGCACACGATGGGAATGCCGTCCTTCGATCTCCATTTCCACCCCAGATAATCCGGCAGTCCCATGCACCCTGTGGGATTGCCCTCCATCGCATGAATGCCGCCGTAAGTTGCGCACGTCCCGGCAGCGATGACGGCCCAAGCCTTGGGGGCAAGCCGGTCAATCCAATCGCAGGTAAGGACAGGTTGGCCGGTTTTCTGATCTGTCCCAAAGGCCGCCCAGTATCCCTCGTTCTTATTGTGTTCATTGGGAATCGATCCTTCGATAACCAGAATGAACGGGGACAGGTCACCTGCGGCTGCCCGATGAAACGGCTTCAGGAAGTCTTCGCCGTTTTCATATGCGAGGCATGGATTGTGGAAATTTACTTTGGGAATCCAGGGTATGCCACCGAGAAGAATATCCTCGAGGCTTGGCTGCGTTGCCGCGGTTATGGAGATGGTATCGCCGTCACAGCCAAGTCCTGCGGTAATCCAAAGTACATCCATTTCGCCGAAAGGTGGCGTGTCACTCGATGGATGGTTGCTCGTCATTCGGGCGGCTCCAGTGTTTGACCGGCGCCGCGGCGATGGGCAACGCCGGGGGTGGTCGGCAAATGACGTTGCGGGAAGCGACGGCCGCAAATTCCGGCGCGCGGAATTATTTGAAAAACTGGCGCCCACATAACTGTTCCGAGTGAATCGGGGTTTCCCAATATGCCCAACGCAGGTGAAACGCAATTAGACAAAGATAGTATCGGTCAAAAAGAAACATCCTTTAGTGCCCACATTCCTTCGCTTGACGCGAGCCCGGCGAGTCTCGAAACAGGGTCTACACTTGCCTGGACGCAGTCATGACAACCACGGCGACGCGAGGCGGCCGGCACAGTGGAGTGGGGGCGATAGAAGGAGTGGCTCCGCTTCCCTGCCGTCGGGGCAAAGCGCTCATTTGTAGTTCCCCCGATCGTCGGTTTCTTCCACTGCTGCCTCCAACCACATCTTGATCAGATGAAGCATGGCTCCGTCGACCACTCGCCGGGCTACTGACTTTAACAGCTCGGCGTGGGGTTATTTCGTCGAAGGAACTGCCCAGATCCGCGTCTACAATTTCTCTATGTCCAGTATTGATCAGCTGGTGGACGTGCCTCACGGCGTCCAACGCGCTGCGGTCCTTGCGATAGGCATACTGCTCCGGTTGCAGGTCAGCCTCGAAGATAGGTTCGAGCACCAACACAGCAGCCATCTGCACCACTCGGTCGCGGATAGCGGGTATGCCTAGCGGCCTTTGCGTTTTCCCGTCCGCCTTGGGGATGTAGACCCGCCGGACAGGTAACGGTTGATAGGTTCGATGTTTCAGCTCTTGCGCCAGTTCGTCCAGCCATCGTTCTTCCCCGTAGGCTTCGATGTCCTCGAACTTCTG
>DASRRN010000381.1:0-1907 GCA_035695685.1 Acidobacteriaceae bacterium
CCAGGTATCACGGATCGCTATCTTGCTGACAAGATCTACGGATTTCCCGCGGGCCCAGCCCTGCTGATGGTGTCCGTTGGACCGGAAGAGACGAAGTCGGCGGGTTATGCCTCAGACTTCGATCACGATTTCGAGAGGGCAACGCCGTATTATTACGAAGCCGATCTGCAGACGTGGAAGATTAAGGCCGAGGCGACCACGACCCAGGAAGCCGCGTATTACCGCTTTACTTACCCGACGGCCCAGCACGGTCATCTGTTGCTGAGCCTGCACAACCACGCGAGGTTCACTGCCGTCGGACCAGGCGCCGTGGAGGGCAGTGAGCAAGTGGGGGGAGACGTGGCCCCGCTGGCCGATCCGGACGGCGAAACGCGAGAGTATTTCTACATTGAATTCTCCTCTCCCCAAAAGACCTGGAAGACCTGGCAGAATGGTGCGCTCGGCCACGAAGCGAACGTTAATGGAGATGACATCGGATTCGTCACCGACAGTGCTACAACCGCCGGCGAGCAGATCGAGGTGCGGGTTGGCCTTTCATACATCAGCACGGATCAGGCGCGACGCAACCTTGAGCGAGAAATTCCAAAGTGGGGCTTCGACGCAGCAAAGGAGCGGGCTCGCGCCGCTTGGAACAATGCTCTGGGTGCTGTCGCGGTTGAAGGCGGGACAGAGCGGCAGCGCATCATCTTCTATACCGCCCTTTACCGTTCGCTGAATCGCATGACGGATATCACCGAAGATGGGCGCTACTTTAGCGGGTATGACCATAAGGTGCACTCCTCCGAAGGCCACGATTTCTATGTCGATGACGGCTTGTGGGACACATACCGCTCACTCCATCCGCTGCAGACGCTGCTCGATGCGCACCGGCAGCAGGATATGGCGCGTTCCTACATCCGCATGTATCAGCAAAGCGGATGGATGCCGTCCTTTCCCTCAGTCGCAGGCGAGCAGGCGGTGATGATCGGGCACCACGCGGCGGAGTTCATCCTCGACCTTTACGAAAAGGGCTACCGGGACTTCGGTGTCGAGCAGGCGTATGAGGGCATTCGTAAGAATGCGACCAACGCGACGCTAATCCCGTGGAGCCGTGCCCCTCTGACTCCCCTTGACAGAGTTTATTTTGAGAAGGGGTTCTTCCCGGCGCTGGCTTACGGAGAAAAGGAATCCGTTTTGGAGGTGACGCCGGAGAAACGCCAGGCGGTTTCCGTGACGATCGAGAATGGCTACGACGATTGGTGTGCAGCCCAGCTAGCTCGCGCGCTGGGCAGATCGAAGGATGCCGCGTACTTTGTCCGCATGGCGCACAACTATCAGAACCTCTTCAATCCGGCGATCGACTTTATGGCGCCAAAGAGCGCCGACGGCCAGTGGGTAGTGCCCTTCGATCCGAAGTTAGGTGGAGGACAGGGCGGGCGCGATTATTTTACGGAAATGAACTCGTGGGTTTACACATTCGGCGTGCAGTACGACGTGGCGGGCCTGATCGATCTCTTCGGCAGCCGCGATGCCTTCAATCACAGGTTGGATCAGCTGTTTGTAGAGCAGTATGGGACCTCGAAGTTTCACTTCCTTGATCAGTTTCCGGACGCCACGGGTCTGGTTGGCCTGTATGCGCAGGGCAATGAGCCCAGCTTCCATATTCCTTACCTGTACGACTTCTCCGGACAGCCGTGGAAGACCCAACGTTGGGTGCGCCAGCTGATGGATATCTGGTATGGCGACGGCCCGTTGGGCATTCCAGGAGATGACGACGGCGGCGAAACATCCTCCTGGTATGTGTTCAGCGCTATAGGCTTTTATCCGGTGTGCCCGGGAAGCCCGGTCTATGAGATCGGCAGTCCGCTCTTTGCGAAAACTACGATCCGCATGGGTAATGGCAGCGAATTTACCGTCGTTGCGGATCA
>DASRRN010000382.1:0-11108 GCA_035695685.1 Acidobacteriaceae bacterium
GCTACGCCGGCCTCTGGATCCGTTACCCCGGGTCAAACGGCCACCTTTACGTTCACTGTCACTCCTGTGGGAGGCTACGCGGGCACGCTGAAATTTTCCTGTGGTGCTCTCCCCGCCCAGGCAGCCTGCTCGTTTTCGCCCGCAAGCGCGACGCCGTCAGGCGGCTCCCCAGCGACCAGCACATTAACGGTGACCACGGCGGCTGCGATGGCTGCCCTCGATCCCCATCGGCATTCCGGGCCATCGTTGCCGCCATGGATGCCCGCCGGCGGACTTGCCATTGCGGGAGTTATGGGCTTCGCCTTCGCTCCCAGGACGATCGGGCGCTGGAATAGCCAATTACGTTTGCTTAGCTGGGGATTGTTGTTGGCTTCCATATCTCTGTCCGTGCTGGGTTGCGGTGGTGGCAACAGTTCGCCATCTACGCCCGCTACTACGCCGGCAGGTTCGTACACCATATCGGTGAATGCCACCGACAGCGCGGGCGGAGCGCAGCATGCGGTGAGCATCGCGTTGACAGTCCAGTAGAAGAACGTACCTCAGGGCTAAGAGCCCTCAATAGCCCGGGTTTGTGCGGCACGGCTGAAAAGCCGTGCCCTTCGTAAAACATGTTCCCGGCTGGACACCAGAGACTTTTCTGTAGTGTTCTCACGGAGGGGATTTAAGCTCAGATGTTTGTTGGGGCTTTAAGAGGGTGTGTGAGAACCTAATTTCCAAGAAACTCAGTCCCGAAGGGACGGGATAGCCTGTAGCCCGGCACGGGAGTGCCGGGTAGGATTTCGCGTAAG
Organism: Acidobacteriaceae bacterium; assembly: GCA_035695685.1. Classification (GTDB taxonomy): domain Bacteria; phylum Acidobacteriota; class Terriglobia; order Terriglobales; family Acidobacteriaceae; genus PALSA-350. The sequence goes on from DASRRN010000382.1 coordinate 789, forward strand.
TCGAGTCCCGAAGGGACGACACAATGCGCAGCCCAAACATAAATCCAGCAAAATCGTCTGGCCTTTTAAGGCCGTCCTTAACCGGTTTGGAGTGAATGCGGCTTTAAAGCCCTCATTAGCCCAGACTTAATACGGCACAGCCGTGCCCTTCGTAAAGAGATTTTTTCCGCAGCCTGTTTAGCCACCGAGGTAGGGTTTTCGGGACATCGCCGTAGAAAGCGTACCCCAGGGGCTAAAGGGCCAGACGATTTTGCTGGATTTATGTTCGGGCTGCGCACTGTGTCGTCCCTGCGGGACTCGATCATAAACCTCAGCCTACCCGGCACTCCCGTGCCGGGCTACAGGTTGTACCGTCCCTGCGGGACTGGGTTTTTGGAAATGAGGTTCTCACACACCCTCTTGAGGCCCGGCTAAAGTCGGCGAAGTTGCTCGGTTTGCTTTGCTTAAGAAAAGTGAATGCCCGGTGAATTGTTGGTGAAGTTCCCGCGTTGTTCTTAGGTCTTTAAGAGCCCTTCATAATGCCGGACTAGGTTTGGTCGAGCGGTACACACCGCGCGCACTTGGAGGCGTTATGAGACAAGCAACCAGTAAACATCTGCTCGCTCTTTCTGCAGCAGTTCTTCTGTCGACCAGCACACTATCGGCGCAGCCTACGGCGACTAAGGGATATAGCGTCAGCGTCTTTGCCGTAGGCAATGACAAATACACCGCGCCAGATTCGATTGCACTTGCGAACGGGCACATCTTTGTGGGTTTCGGCGGTCCCGGGTTGCCGGATGGCAGCGACGGCAAGAGCAGCTACATTATTGAGTACACCATGACAGGCGCCGAGGTGCATGTCTATTCGGTTCTCGGCCACAATGACGGCCTCAAGCTGAACCCGTACGACGGTAAGCTCTACGCCATGCAGAATGAGGATGCAAATCCAAACCTGGTCATCATCGACCCAGTCACGAAGACCCAGAGCGTCTACAAATTTGCATCCGCGACCCAACCCCACGGCGGCGGTTATGACGACATGGTCTTTCGCGATCACAAGCTCTACCTCAGCTGCTCCAATCCCGCAAATAATCCCAACACGCGGCCTGCCATCGTTAAAGCCGATGTAGACAGCCTCATTACGGTCAAAGAAACCCTGGCGGGCAATGCTTCTGCGATCAATGTCCCGACAGGCGCGACCGCCACGCTGAATCTTCAGGACCCGGATTCCATGACCCTTACTCCGGAAGGGGATCTATTTCTGGATAGCCAGGGAGATTCAGAGGTGATTCTCGTCCGCCACCCTGACAGCGATGATCAGACCGTGCTGCAGATTCCGCTCAGCTCCCCCTACGGAACGCCGCAGATCGATGACACGATTTTCACGCCGTCAAGAAAAGGCTTCTACCTGATGGCGGACACTCCGGCCAACACCGTCTACGTGATCAGCAAAGAGGCTTTTGCTTCTGGAGTGGCGTATTCGGCGGCGGTTGGGGCTCCGAACTCGGCAGGCGTCTCTGAGGGGTTTGTCGGCAGGCTGGATCTCGACTCCGGCTACATCACCCCGGTGGCCACTGGTTTTCAGAGCCCACATGGCATGGCCTTCATCCCCACCGACGGCTCTGATGACCATTGGAAATAGTAGATAGAACCTGTCTTGATGCAAGGGGCGGCTCCATGGTGGCCGCCCCCTTTTTCGTGGCCGTCCACGCACGGCGCGATTCCCACGAATCGTCGGGCAGGGTAGCCACATCCAAATGGGTGGAAGCGAATCCCAATCCCGCAAAGGTACGCATGAAATACAACACACTCGGCCCAACTGGCCTTCTCGTCTCCGAGATCTGCCTGGGCACTATGACGTTCGCCGCTGCCGAAGGCATCTGGAAGCATATTTCGGGGGTTGACCAGAACCTTGCCGACAAATTGCTCAAGAGCTCTTTCGATGCGGGCGTGAACTTCGTCGACACCGCCGATGTATATACCAACGGCGAGTCTGAGAAGACACTGGCGAAGGCAATCAGCAATGTTGGCATTGCTCGCAAAGATATCGTGATTGCCACCAAGGTATTTGGCCGCACGGGTCCAGGCCGGAACGACGTGGGCGCGTCGCGCGGTCACATTCTGGATGGAGTGGAGCAGTCGCTCAAGCGCTTGCAGACGGATTACATCGATCTTTACCAGATCCACGGGGCCGACATCGTGACTCCCATCGAAGAGACGCTCCGCGCGCTGGACACCCTGGTCGCTCAGGGTAAAGTGCGCTATATCGGCTGCTCCAATTGGTATGCCTGGCAGATGATGAAGGCGCTGGGTATTTCCGAAGCAAAAAACCTGGTGAAGCTGGATACACTGCAGGCCTACTACTCGATTGCCGGCCGTGATCTCGAACGGGAGATCGTTCCTCTGCTCAAGGATCAAAGAACGGGTCTGCTGGTCTGGAGCCCGTTGGCTGGCGGCCTTCTTTCCGGCAAGTATTCCCGCGAGAACCAGAAGCCCGAAGATTCGCGTCGCTCCGCGTTTGACTTCCCCATCGTGGACAAGGAGCGCACGTGGCGCATTCTCGATATTCTTCGACCGATTGCCAAGACGCACAATACGGGCGTGGCCACGATCGCGCTGGCCTGGGTGCTGGCGAAGCCGTTCGTCACCTCGGTCATTATTGGCGCCAAACGCATCGAGCAATTGGGGCAGAACCTGGCCGCGGTCGATGTTCAACTCTCGGCAGAGGAGATCAAGCAACTCGATGAGGTGAGTGCGTTACCGCCGGAGTACCCCGGCTGGATGGTCCCTTTCCAGAATGTGAATCGCCTCGCCGATGTTCCACGTTTTTGAAATGAGAAGCCGGCCGGTCATTCGGCCTGCGCGCTTTCCCATTCGGACTGTCCGGAAATAAGTGTCGTAGAGTTCCTGTACGTCCGCAGGCTTTCTGGAGGCTCCTGGCCCCGGGCTATGCGAGTGTTCTTGCGGAAGTATTCGAAGCGCTCGATTCCCGGGGCAATCACCATCAATTCGGCCTTACTGCGGCGCGCGGCGGAGAATGCATGGGGCAAATTCGGAGGCACAACGAGGACGTCGCCCTTTTGAGCACGGAGGACCTGGGTACCGAAAAGAACCCGGATTGCGCCTTCGAGCACATAGAACATCTCCGCGGATCGCTCATGTCGGTGGGGCGTTGCCCATCCGCGCCCTAGGCCAGCGACACCTGCACAGTAGAAAGCGCGCCTCCCGTTGAATTGCTATCCGCAAGCAACTTGACCGCGGCCATTGGTGAACCGACCACTTCCGAGGGATTTGCCCTGAAGGAAGTCCTAACCACGAATCAATCGTCCGCGGACTGTATTAAGCAGTTAGTTCTTTCCTCTTCTTCAGTTCATCCAACAGAACCTCTACTTGTTGATCGCGTTCGAGCATAGCAAAACGATCCTCCAGCGAGTCGCCTGCCGTGAGTTCCGCGCTAGCCTGGTTCATCGCCTGCTGGACGCTGATGCGGGACTTGTACCGGTCGATCGAAGCCGCACTCTTGTCTGTGCCTGCGGCAGCACGGGCTTGCTGCGACTTGCCGACTGCGCGATTGCGTCTGTGCTCCGCGATCAGGAGTTCGCAGTGGGCGCGTGTTTCGGTGAGCTTTTGCTGCAGCTTGTGAAAGGCGCTGCGCAGGGCTTCGGCTTCGCTGCGCTGATCTTCCAGCTGTTGCAGGAAATTCTTGCCCATCTGGTTATGAGACAGCGACCTCTCCAGCGCTTCCCGCGCCATGTCGTCGCGACCCTTGGCGACGGCCAGTGCGGCCTTGCTCTTCCAGCTCGCGGCCTCTGTTTCATGCTCCGTGGTTTTCTTTTCCAGCAGATGCTGATCGGCAATCGCAATGGCCACTTGGGTCTTTACCTGCAGTAGTTGGTTTTCCATATCGAGTACCAGTTGTTTGAGCATCTTCTCCGGGTCAGCGGCCTTGTCGATCAGATCGTTGAGGTTGGCGCGTAGAAGAGTGGTGACGCGTTCCATAAGTGCCATGGCGTAGCTCCTTTCGTTGCACGATGCCGCTAAGCAGCAGCCGGTTGTGGTTCAACGTAGCGGCGTGTTGTTCGCGTCGCCGTTTGTATGCGCTTTCATCTGTTTCACGTTTGCCATCAGGTCAGACATCTTCATCCCGCTGAGTGCCTCGAAGAGCGCAGGTACCTGTGCGGCAATCTCGGTCATCTCACCGGTGAGCTTGTGAGCGCCAACGTTTCCATCTTTGCCGGTGGAGACGATCGTGATCTTATCGACCTTAGCCAGCGGTTCCGACATGGCGCGCACAACATCTGCCAGGTTGGTGATAAGTTTGTCGACCACGGCAGCCTGCGACCACTCCTGATAGGCTTCGGCCTTCACGTTCATGGCCTTCGCTTCTGCCTCGCCTTTCTGCAGGATGATGGCTGCTTCCGCTTCACCTTGCATACGGATCGCGGACGCCCGGCCTTCGGCCTCCGCCGTCAGGCGAGCGCGTTCTCCATTGGCCAGGTTCTCAATGCGTTGCTTGTCAATTTCGGACCGTTTGAGGACGGTAGCGATCAGTTCCTTCTCATTGCGCAGTATCTCCGCCTCCTGCACCTTGACCTGGCCTTCCTTCTCGATCTGCTGGACCTTCACCTGCTCGGCAATGACTTTCTGCTGCATGACGTTGGTTTGCAGTTCGTACGCCTTGTCGGCCTGGGCTTCCTGGCGACGCGATTGCTCGGCGAATTGCGCCTTCTGGATGTCGAGGTCGCGCTGCGCTTCCGCCTGTTTTGCCAGGGAAGCGGTCTCCGCGATGACGCGGTCCTGGTCGGCTGCGGCCTTGGCGATGGCCGCTTCCCGGAGGGCGTTGGCGCGGCGAATGGCGGTATCGCGCTCCGCTTCGACACTTGCAATTTCAGCATCGCGCCGGATGCGGGCAATATCCGGACGGCCCATGTTCGTGATGTATTCGTTTTTGTCGCGTACTTCGCGGATGGTAAAGCTCACCACCTCCAGCCCCATCTTGCTCATATCGTCCGCACAGGTAGAGCGCATCCGCTCGGCGACCATCTCCGGCTCTTTGACGATCTGCTCGACGGTTAGCTGGCCGATGATGCCGCGAAGATGCCCTTCCATGACCAGGCGGATCAGGCCCTCGCGCTGGTCGGGAGTTTTGGTCAGGAACTGTTCTGCTGCGGTAAGGATCGACTCCTGGTCGGAACGAACCTTGATTTGAGCGACGGCTTCCACCGTAACAGCGACGCCTTGGCGCGTGTAGAGATCCTGCTGCGGCGCAACGTCAAAGCTCATGAGCTCGAGCGAAAGTTGGCGGCAGTGTTCCACGATGGGGAAGATCATCGTTCCATGGCCCTTGATAACGCGCGGGCCGCGAAAGCCGTAGACAATGAGAGCTTCATTTGGGCCTACTTTGCGGAACAAACGTGCCACCAAAGTGAACAAAATTAGAGTGGCGAGGACGCACAGACCAATGACAATGAAGATGGTGTTCGGCATAAAGCCTTCCTTGTGGTTAGCCGACGGGTGGGATTGCCAGCGGCCGCTCAAACACAGTAGCCGCGCCTGATGACTGCGAACGCATTAAGAATCCAAATCGCGCCATGCGCGTACATAGGCGACGCCTCGTTCATAGCGCAAGACCACTACTTCTGAACCTCGCTCGATGGTGGCGCCATCTTCTGAGCGCGCGGGCACCGACCTGCGCGCGCCCAGTTGGGTGTAGATGATTTCACCTGTCCGATCGGGGTGCAGCGGTCCGGTAACGCGGCCGACAACGCCTGTGATCTCAGTTTCTTCCGCGGTGAGAGCGCGCTCGTGGGGCAACATCACCGAGGCGAGAAACCAGAAGATGAGCGCCCCGCCGGCGATCCCGCTGACGGTGGCAACAAACAAAATCACAGGCGCCATGAGACCGGTGTGCGTACGCAGCAGATACCCTGCTCCGCCAAACCAGCAGAGGAAGGCGGTAAGGGTGAATCCGTTGAATGCGGAAACACCGCGAGGGGCGGCCTGGCTGTGTCCGATTTTCACGCCGCTGTGTGGCACATGAAGGTGGGTGTGACCCCCGAAGTGAAAGTGGCCCCAGTGTGAATGGCCGCCAGTGAGGAGTGAGACGACACAGAGCAGCAGACCCAGGATGAAGCAGACGAGATAGAAGATTTCCCACGTCATGTTATTTCACCGAATTCCGCGTTGTGCGATGTTTGCCGGGCTTTGCGTCCGCCGAGGCATGCGCCGCGGGTATGGTTTGCGGCGCTGTAGCCTTCGAGGGTTCTGAAGGACGAAGAATCTCGAGCAGGCGCTCCATCAGTACCGGCGTTTCGAGTATGGACTCGAGGAGAAGGAGGCTGCGGCGCGAGTCCTGATAGAGGGCCACGGCCCTGAGTGCGTGACAGAGTTCGGGATCTTTACGAAATCGATCCGAACCTGCGATCAGCCAGAGGTCGAGCTTCTCTTCCTGAGTGCGAATGTCGGAGAGAAGTTCGGCATGGTAGCCCTCCGGATCCTCGACCAGGTAGCCAGGGTGTACCTTGAAAAATTTCGCCAGCAGGAGGCGGGTGGTATTGGTGAGGTGCGGCCGGGTACCCGACTCGATCTGGGACAAATAACTCTGGCTGATGGGGGAATCCATTTCAGCCGCGATGGCGCGAACCAATTCCTGCTGCGTCATTGCCCGGCCCAGGCCGCGAAGGCTGCCTTCGACTTCCCGGAGGTATTTCAATTTGTCGGAGAGTTTCATGTCTATCGCCGATTGCAATGATCATATCGCATATTGCAATATCTGGCAAGATAGCTCGAATTTTGGGTTCGAACGAGAACATTGGTTTGAGGTTAACTGAAACTGCAGATCCCTCGGCTAACGCTCGAGATGACAATCACTGGGGTGACAAAACGAAGACTGAAATCGAAGCGTGAAATCGAAGGGTGCCTCCAGGTCTCGCATTTGAGACCTGGGATCCGCCGCAACCGATACCAAATGGAAGCAACACCTTCCCCTTTGTCATCCCGAGCCGATGACCTCGCCTTCGGCGAGGTCATGAAACCAATGAACAAAACGCGGCCCAAAATCTGCTGTTGATTCTATTTGGCTTAACATTTTGTACTTAGGGAGCGCAGCCGAGGGATCTGCAGTTTCACTCCATCACGCACCACTCTCTCAACCTAGAAATGAATTGTCATCCCGACCGGAGCGTAGCGAAGTGGAGGGACCTGCTGTTTCCCCAACGTGCAACCAAGACCAAATGAAAGCACCACCTCACTCTAGAACCGAGACTTTATTTGGTCGGGCTGGCGGCGGTGAAGTCCGAACAACATGGCTTGACCACGGGCTGAAACTCCATCAACTCGGCGCGAGTACCGTCCGGATCGTAGATATTCAGCTGCCACTTGCCATCGAGTCCGATTTGTGGAGGGCTATGTTTGGCTGTCAACCGGTCTCCGGCGTAGAGCAGGTTAACCGTCTTTTCCATGTTGAAGACGCCAAGTGAGAAGTGGTTCAGCACGCCGGCGGTATCCTGCGACATAGTGGGTGGAATGCCCTTGGTCTCGGGGCCGGCAACCACCATGTATTCCAGCCAATCCGTGCCGTCTGGCACCTGCTGAGAAATCCAATCGGTCTTGCCGTTGCGGCCCCCATGCCAGTAAGGGCGGAAGCCCAATACTTCCCGGAAAAACGCGTTCTCGGCGTCAGGATTATGCACTATGTAGCCCACATGAATGATGTGATCGCTGAGCGGGTTGATCGGCACTGGGGAGGGTTTCGCAGGCGGCTGAACGAACTGTACTTTGTTGCCCTCCGGATCGCTCACGTCAAACCACTGGCTGCCGTCGCCCGCCCGCTCGAGTTTTGCCGGCACGGTGATGCTGTGTTCCCCGAGATATTTTCTCAAACCTTCCGCATTCACGGTGTTGAAGGCAACGTGGTCCAGCCGGTTGATGGAAGCCGCCCCAGCGGGTAACGGCAACACTTCAACAAACTGAACTGGACTGAAGTAATAGCGGACCCCGGCGGAATTTTCCGGGTCCGTTCGCTTCACGCCACCCAGATCGTGCACGTAGAAGTGCTCGGTCTTGGCGGCATCCGAGCTGTAGACGCTTATATGCGAAATTCCACGAATGAGCGGCCGGTGACCTGCGGTCTGGGCAAGCGAACACGTTGCGGCCATCAGAACTACTGCGGACAGAACAGCTACTTTGGGAATCGTCATTGAAAATTCCTCCTGGTCGGGAGCACGGGTGGCCGCACGCTTAACTTGAGCTAGCGGATTAACTTTCAGGCGAAGGCGCGGCTCTGATTTCGCGGCTCTTTTTTGACCACTGGCGGAGAGCGATGGTAGCCGGAGTGCCGCTGCAAAACCACAGCAGCAGCACCGTGAAGCCGGGATAACTCTCCATCGTTGGTGATGCCCAAACGTGGAGCTGGTCCGGCCAGCATGGTCTTCTCCATCTCCGCCTGAACGATCGGCCCAAACCGGGACCACGATGACGTAATGTCGCCCGTGATGAGGATCACTTCTGGAGCGAGGGAGGCTGTGATCAACCGGAGGCCACGGCCGAGCCAGCTAACCTGACGCGTCAACGCTGCTGTGGCCGCAGAATCTCCTTCTTCCGCCATGCGGAGCAGATCATGAATGGTAACCGGCTTGCTCTTGCTGGACGTCTCTGCGAAGTAACGCAGCGCGGCTGTCGACGACGCAAAAACCTCCCAGCATCCTCGTTGTCCGCATCCACACAATGGGCCGGTGGGGTCAATCGGACTATGCCCAAATTCGCCAGCCAGGCCGCTCCGGCTGGTAATGATCTGACCGTTGGCGAGGATTGCCGCACCCAGCCCTTCGGAGACAGTCACCAGCACTGCATCGCGAACCCCGTCGAGTTTCCCTGACCACAACTCCGAGAGCAGGCTCGCATTCGCAGCATTGGCTAACTCCACCTGAAGTTCCATCCTTTCTTCAACTACACTCTTGACGTCATAGTTGCCCCACTTGAGGTTGGGTGCAAGGATCAGGCGCTGAGACTCGGGGTCGACCCTTCCCGGCATGCTGAGACCAACCCCTTCAAACGAACGTTCACGGTGCTTGGTTCGCATGGATTCCATACATTCAATGATCTTGAGGATTGCCCGTTTAGGATCGGAAACCAGGGGAACGACTTCTCGAGCGAGGAATCGCCCGTTGAGGTCGATCAACGCGACAATGGCCTGCTGTGGACGCACGTCCGCCGCTAATATCACCAGGTCGTCGTTGAGCGAGAGCAAAGTAGGCCGGCGACCGCGTGGCCGGCGGGCAATGGCTCCCTCGGTAACCCACTTCTCTTCGATAAGCTGCTCAACGATTGCGGAGATGGTACTGGGCTGCAGGCCGGATGCGCGCGCCAGGTCGGCCCGGGTAATCGGCTGGCGGGAACGGATGATCTCCAGCACAATATCGCGGTTGACATCCCGAGCATTCTCGCTCGACGCCAGCTGCACATAGGCAAGGTCGATACGCTTGATTCCACGAGATCCCGGCTTTGCCCGCAAGGTCGCTTTCATCCTGTGGTCGGCTGCAAGGCTTTATATTACATTTTTTCACTAAAGGAAATGGACTGTTGGCAATTGACGAGCATGATTAGGCCACGGGGATGCATGCGAACCCCGTCAGCGTAGGTGTTGAGCCATACTGGATCGAAGATTGCAGAGGTTGCCGGCGCAAGTCTATGCCTGGTTCCCAGTGGAAAATGGGGACTTTATTTGAAGCGAAAACTAAACCTCATCGATGGAACTTTCAGCTGCTTCCATACGTCAAACAAAGTGGCCTTTTCAGACCGCCCCGGCAAAAGCAAGTAGCTATCTCGACGCTAAGGCATGGGCTCCGTCTCACCAAAGAGCATGTGGGCATAAAGAATGCCTTTCTGCGGAAAGGCCGGCGCGCCGGGCTGCTCGCCGTGCTTCATCATCGCCATGATTTTTCCTCCCAGATGCCGCTCGTAAAATCGGAAAGCCTGCTCGCAGTTGCCACCGTAATTGAGATAAGGGTTAACCTTCATCGAATCGTCTCCACCTGGTTTTCATTTGCAGGATGCGCCTGGGTCGCATCCTGGTAATCGGTACGCCGGCGTATCTTCTCCTTGCGGGCCGGCAACCATGATCCCCGCGATACCACCGAATGATTCTGTATCGATTCCTCCGCTGGGAACTTTGACAATATACGTTGATATCAACAGAATTAAACTGTGTCAAAGACCGCAACCGTTCCCTACCAAACCACGCTGCTGGTCCGTGATTGTTGTCTTTGTCTTCACGTCCAGCGAGCGGCGCGGGTCCTCGCGCGGCGATTTGACGAGGCCTTGCGGCCGTTCGAGCTGACGAAC